>JABSOG010000001.1 GCA_013216025.1 Algicola sp.
GGCCAAACTGTCGAACGTACATGTTTGCATTAAAGTCGAAAAAGAAGCCTGTCCGCTGGGTTTGGCACCAACGGCCAGCACGACTGCGACACTTGCCATGGGTGATGCCATCGCCGTTGCCCTGCTTGAAGCCAGAGGTTTTTCTCCTGACGATTTCGCCCTGTCTCATCCGGGTGGCAGCTTGGGCAAACGCTTATTATTACGCCTTGAAGACATCATGCACAAAGATGATCGCGTGCCGAAGGTCAATCAATCAGAAAAAATGCGCCAAGCACTGCTTGAGATCTCACAGAAAGGTTTGGGTATGACCGCAATCGTCGATGACAATGGCATTTTGGTGGGTTTATTTACTGATGGCGACTTGCGCCGAGTCTTTGATCTTCGAATTGACCTGCACAACACCACCATTGGCGAAGTAATGCACACCAGTTGTGTCACTGCCCCGCCCCAGATGTTGGCCGCTGAGGCATTAAAACTGATGGAAGACAAAAAAATCAACGGCTTAGTGATCACCGATGAAAACAACCACCCTATTGGCGCGATGAATATGCAAACCTTGTTGCAAGCCGGAGTACTCTAAATGACAACCACATCAGATTCAGGCGCGATGAATATGCAAACCTTGTTGCAAGCAGGGGTGCTCTAAATGCCTGAAAAACCAATGCCTAAGACAATAATGGACCCGTTGTTTCAAAAACTTTACCCCTGCGAGCTAAGCGAGTCAGTTGGGGCCAGCGCCGCCCAAATCAAACTACTGATTTGTGATGTCGACGGCGTATTTTCCGATGGTCGCATTTACCTGGGTAATGACGGCGAAGAGTTTAAAGCCTTCAACACCCGTGATGGTTACGGTGTCAAAGCGCTGCAAAAAGGCGGTGTTGACGTGGCCATTATCACCGGCAGAAACTCCGCGCTGGTTGAAAACCGCATGAAATCACTGACCGTCAAACATATTTACATGGGCAAAGAAAACAAGGTTGCAGCTTATGAAGAATTACTGCAAAAATTGTCTTTAACACCACAGCAAGTCGCTTTTATTGGCGATGACAGTCCAGATTTGAAAGTGATGAGCAAAGTGGGTTTAAGCATCAGCGTGCCCGATGGTCATCCTTTTGTCAAAATGCAGGCAGATTACATCACCACCTTAAACGGCGGGTTTGGTGCAGTACGGGAAGTATGCGACCTATTGTTGATTGCCCAAGGCCATTTTGACGAATTTGATGGCAGCAGTTCATGAACCGATTGCGCCTGCTGGCCAGTGTCATCTTTTTCAGTGTGATGGGCATGATGTGGTTTTCGCTTAACGATTCAGCTCCCGTTCAGATGCAATCGAGTAGTGTGAGCGCTAGGCAACCAGATTACGTTGCCTTAGACCTTAATAGGGTCGTTTATGATGCTTCGGGGCGAAAAACCCAGAGTCTGTCGGCGAAAAAAATGACTTACTTTGACGCAGAAAATCGAGCTGAGTTTGAATCACCTTTACTTATTCTCGAATCAGCGCAAAATAATGGTAAGTGGCGAATATCCGCCACCAGCGGAGTGTTATTTGATAACCAGCGTCTGTTGCTCGAAAAAAACGTCAATGCAGTAAACCTCAATGCGGCAGAATATATCAACCGCATTACCGGTGAAAATATCCGGGTTAATATCATAGACAACATCATGCTGTCAGACCACGCAGTCAATCTGTATGGCGACGGAATACACATTAGCGGCAGCAGTTTGATTGCCAATTTAGATGACCAAAACATTGAATTATTACAACATGCCAAAACCATTTACCAAATTACCAAATAGCCCTGAGCGCTGTAATAGCAGCCGTAAGCCTATCGCCGCCAAAAGCGTTTTGTTTTCAGCTGCATTGTTACTAGCCACCGGGCCTGCGCTTGCCACCAAAGAAGATCTTGATAAACCGATTGAGATTGATTCGGTTAATCAACGCATTGATTTGAAAAACAACATCAGCATTTTTGAAAAGAAGGTGTCGATCACCCAAGGCAGCTTGTCAATCAAAGCTGAGTTGCTCAAGGTGCATCGTAGCAATCAACAAGGCAGTGAACTGTTTATCGCCACCGGTAACCCGGCCACCTACAGCCAGACGCTTGACGATGGTAAGGTGATTTCAGCTCAGGCCACCAACATTCGTTATGATGTTAAAACCCGCTCTTTGGTCATCAGTGGTGATGCCGTACTCAAACAAAACGACTCTGTCGTCTCAGGTAAAACCATTCGTTATTCGCTGGACAAGCAAGAACTGTTCGCGCAAGGAACCGATGGTAAGCCGACCAGCACCATACTTTACCCAAAAAAAACGCTCGACAATAAACAGAAAAAAGATCAGGAACAACCACCGATATGAGCCAGTTGGTCGCCAGCCATCTGGCCAAAAGTTACAAAGGCAGACAAGTTGTCAGAGACGTCAGCATCAGCGTCGACACCGGTCAGATTGTTGGCCTTTTAGGCCCTAACGGCGCGGGTAAAACCACCACCTTTTACATGGTCGTCGGTCTGGTACCAAGCGACAAAGGCACAGTGGTATTGAAAGGCGAAGACTTGACTCACGCCCCAATGCACATTCGTGCTCGCAAAGGCATCGGTTACCTGCCGCAAGAATCGTCAATCTTCAAAAAATTGACGGTATGTCAGAACATCATGGCCATTTTACAGACCCGCAAAGACTTGGCCCGCAACCAGCGCGAAGACATTCTTGACGAATTGCTCGACGAATTCAACATCGGTCACATCCGCGATAGCCTGGGTATGAGTCTCTCAGGTGGTGAAAGACGCCGGGTAGAAATAGCCCGAGCCTTGGCCACCAGCCCGCAGTTTATCTTGCTCGATGAACCCTTTGCCGGTGTTGATCCCATCTCGGTTATCGACATCAAAAAAATCATCCAGCAATTGAAAAACAAAGGCATTGGCATATTGATCACCGACCACAACGTCCGCGAAACCTTAGATGTGTGCGAAAAAGCCTATATTGTCAGCCACGGCGAATTGATAGCCTCCGGCACACCGCAACAGGTGCTTGATAACAAGACCGTTCGGGAAGTTTACCTTGGTGAGCATTTCAAGCTCTAATCTTTAGTGCGCTACGCGCGGAAAACCAAAACCTTTCGCCTGCGGCAGGGTCGCGCTACGCACTCTACAGTCAAAAATCTTAACACGGAGGCACGGAGGCACGGAGAAAGAAAGAGAAAACAAAAGCAAAAATACTGTGAATATAATTTCTAATAATCATTTAAATCTTTCGTCTTTTATCTTTTCCTCTTTCTTACTCCGTCGCTCCGTGCCTCCGTGTTAAATGCTTTTGTCTTTTGACCTTAAATTTGACCGTAAATCAGCCAATAAAAGCCAAGGAATAACCACTGTCACCAGCCATTTTCAAAAGGCCCCGATAAAGGTGCGCCCTGACAAAAAATTACAAGACATTTGCCGTGTTTTATGCCATTTTAACACTCTGGTAATTCGCTTTATTGATTTGTGGCGGTATCCGAATCACCGTTTTCAGACTATAGTTAGGCTATAGTAAAGTGCTCAACTGATTTTTGGCTACGCAAGTAAAAAATGCCAAAAGCAAACGCAACACACGCAACGTACACAAAGAAAAGTAAAAAAAAGCAAAAGAATGGGAATAAAATAATTACATGAGGCCATCGTTACAACTTCGTTTCAGTCAACAACTGACCATGACGCCCCAATTGCAACAAGCCATCCGCTTATTGCAATTGTCGACATTGGATTTGCAACAAGAAATTCAAGACGCACTAGATGGCAACCCACTGCTCGAAGTCGAAGAAGCCATTGTAGAAGTTAAAGAACAAAGCATCGAAGACAAGATACACAGCGACTCTCCAGAAGAAGTGGCCACCGCCGCTGCCACCGCCGATGACGGCCAAACCGAAGTCAAAGAGAAAGATTCCACCGAAGAACTGCAAAAAGAAACCATCAGCGAAGAACTGCCAACCGACTCCGAGTGGGACGATTACATCAGCGCAGGCCCCAACACACCCGCAGTCGCTGCGCCCGAAGAAAATCAGGTCTACCAAGGTGAAACTACCGAAAATATCCGCGATTACCTGACCTGGCAAATGAATTTAACCCCGTTCAGCGACACCGATGTCGCCATTGCTACCGCCATCATCGAAGCAATTGACGACAAAGGTTTTTTAACCGTCGACGCCGAAGAAATTCTCGCCAGTATGGGCAGCGAAGAAGTTGAACTTGACGAAGTGATGGCAGTACTGAAAAGAATTCAGTTTTTTGAACCTGTAGGTGTTGCAGCTCGTAATCTCAAAGAATGCCTGTACATTCAATTAACCCGTTATCCCGCTGATACGCCTTGGCTTGAAGAGGCCAAAACCATTGTCTTCGAACACATTGATTTACTTGGTGCCCGAGATTACCGCACCCTGATGCGCAAAACCAAGCTCAAAGAAGACCAGCTCAAAGAAGTCATGCGCCTCATTCACACGCTCAACCCAACGCCCTCAAGCTCGGTCATTCAAGAAGAAAACAATTACGTAATTCCCGATGTGACCGTAGTCAAGAAAAAGGGTCGATGGGTAGTTGAGCTCAACGGCGACACCATGCCCAAACTCAAGGTCAATCAGCAGTACGCTGCCTTATCAAAAACCCTCAAACAGGGTGATGATTCACAATTTATCAAGTCCCACTTGCAAGAAGCCAAGTGGTTTATCAAGTCGCTCGAAAGCCGCAATGATACCTTGCTCAAAGTGTCTAACTGTATAGTGCACCAACAACAGGGCTTTTTCGAATATGGCGATGAAGCGATGAAACCCATGGTGCTCAACGATGTGGCCGAGATAGTCGAAATGCACGAATCGACGATTTCACGAGTGACCACCCAAAAATTCATGCATACCCCCCGGGGTATTTTTGAACTCAAATATTTCTTTTCCAGTCACGTTAGTACAGAAAATGGCGGCGAATGTTCGTCAACCGCAATTCGCGCGTTGATAAAAAAACTGGTTAGCGCCGAGAATCAACTCAAACCGCTCAGTGACAGCAAAATAGCGGATATTCTCGCCGATCAGGGCATTAAGGTAGCAAGACGCACGATAGCCAAATATCGTGAATCACTGTCAATCCCGCCCTCAAATCAACGCAAGAGTTTGTTATAAATTCACCAAAAGAAGGAAAAACCTATGCAAATTAACCTTACCGGTCGTCATGTAGAAGTCACCAGCGCCCTGAGAGATTACGTCAATGGCAAATTTGCCAAGCTTGAACGTCACTTTGATCACATCAATAACGTTCATGTTATTCTCGATGTTGAAAAACTGGTGCAAAAAGCAGAGGCCACCTTACATGTCAACGGCGGAGAAATTTTTGCCACAGCCGAGCATGCCGATATGTATGCCGCCATCGACGGGCTGATTGACAAACTTGACCGTCAGGTCATCAAGCACAAAGAAAAGATAAAAAGGCGATAAATCCATGTACCGTGGCACATCCGAGTACCGCGTAGTCATTTGACTTAACATAACAACAGTGCAGTAACAGGCAATGTATTTAAAATCAATTTTGAGTTTGGACTGTACAGAATGTGCAGTCCAACTAACCAGCAAAAAACGAATTCTGCAATATATCAGCGAACTGGCCCACAAGAAATTTCCCCAATTGCCTGAGCAGGATATCGTTGAAAGCCTGCTGGCCCGGGAAAAACTGGGCAGCACTGGCATAGGTCACGGTATCGCCCTGCCCCATGGTCGACTTCAGGGGGTCAGCAAAAGTATTGCGGTATTTTTAATCACCAACAAACCCATCAAATATGACGCTATCGACAACAAACCTGTCGATATCTTTTGTTCAGTTTTAATACCTGAACAAAACTCTCAGGACCACCTGTCGACCCTGTCCGAGATAGCCAATTTGTTAAGCAACAAAGCGCTGGTCAAACAGATGCGACACACCACGTCCAATGAATCACTTTTTGAGCTGATCATGGCCAATGCCTAAACGCGAATCAAACGGAAAACTCCCATGAAAATAATCATTGTCAGTGGACGTTCTGGTTCAGGCAAAACCATTACCTTGCGAGTGCTTGAAGATCTTGGTTTTTATTGCGTTGACAACATGCCCATCAACTTGTTGCCCAGCCTCGCCCATGTGGTCATGAACGAATATGAAAACATCGCGGTCAGTATAGATGTCAGAAATATTCCACTCAGTGCCGCTGAACTTGGCGAAAGCCTCGACTTTTTACCGCCAACAGTCAATGTAGAAGTGATCTACCTTGATGCTGATGACAGTGCGCTAATACGCCGTTTCAGCGAAACCCGTCGCCTTCATCCGTTGTCACAACGTAATTTCTCGTTAATGGATGCGATTACCAACGAAAAAGTGCTGCTAGACCCCATCAGAACCCGGGCCGACTTGTATATCGATACTACCGAACTCAACGTTCATCAGTTATCAGAACTGGTGTCGGAGCGGATCCTCGGTAAAAAATCTGGCCAATTGGTGTTAGTGTTTGAATCGTTTGGTTTTAAGCGGGGCAACCCCAAAGATGCTGATTATATCTTTGACGTACGCTTTTTACCCAACCCCCACTGGGAGCCAGAATTAAAATCGTTGACGGGTCAAGATCAGGCGGTTAAAGATTACCTCAACTCGCATCCGATCGTTGCTAAGTTCACTTGGCAGGTCAATAACTTTCTGGCCACTTGGTTGCCCCATATCGAGCGCAACAATCGCAGCTACCTGACCGTTGCCATAGGATGTACTGGCGGTCAGCACCGTTCAGTTTTTATCGCCGAAGCCTTGGCCGACAGCTACCGAAAGTCTTACCCTAATGTGCAGATCAGGCACCGTGACATGCCGCAAGATTAACACTGAAATAACGGCATTAGGAGAGCGTGTGGAAAAGTATTCAAAACAGCTGTTGATCCAAAATAAATTGGGTTTACATGCCAGAGCAGCAACCAAACTGGTGCAACTAGCCGACCAGTTTAATGCCAGTATCTTGATTCGCCAGGGAGAAAAAGAAGCCTCAGCCGACAGCGTGATGGCACTTTTGATGTTAGAGAGCTCAATGGGCAAACACATCACCGTTTTTACCGAAGGAAATGACGCAAAAGTCGCCATGGACGCCATCGAAACCCTGATCAACCAAAAGTTTGACGAACAATAACCCCTTACCTTGAGCTAATACCTAACTATGGCCGAAGCACTCGAACAGGACTACACCGAACATCAACTGAATGAAGTCAATGCGGCTTTAAGCAGCGGTATGTTTGTGCATGTTCGTCGAATGCTGCAACACATGTTGCCTTGTGACGTTGCCCTGTTATTGGAGTCATCCCCACCAAAAGCCCGAAAAATTCTGTGGCAGTTGGTCGACGTTGAAATATTCGGCGAAGTCCTCGAAGAACTCAGTGAAGATGTACGTAACGGCTTGATAAGTACCATGCACCCGCAAAAATTGGCCGACGCCACCGGCTCAATGGATGACGACGATTTAGTCGAGGTGTTGCGTGGTCTACCAGACACCATCTATCAAGAAGTGCTGGGGGCCATGGACTCCCAAGACAGAACCCGCGCAGAATTGGCCCTGTCATACGAAGAAGACACCGCCGGTGCCATCATGAGCACCGACACCGTTACCCTCAGGCCTGATGTCACCGTTGACGTGGTGCTGCGTTATCTGCGTCTCAAAGGCGAACTACCCGACACCACCGATACCCTGTACGTCGTCAATAAAAGCGATATATTGATTGGTGAAGTCTTGTTAACAACCCTAGTCACCAGCGGGGTGAACTTGGCGGTAAAAGACATTCTCGAAGAAAATGCCGAGGTCATCCACGCCGACATGGTTGAGGTAGAAGTCGCCAAGCTGTTCGAACGTCACGACTGGGTATCAGCCCCAGTCGTTAATGACAAAGGCCAATTGCTGGGCCGTATCACCATAGATGACGTAGTTGATATCATTCGCGAAGAAGCCGAGCACTCGATGATGAGCATGGCCGGCTTGGATGATGATGAAGATACTTTCGCCCCCGCCCTTAAAAGTACTCAGCGCCGTTCAATCTGGCTCGGCATCAACCTGTTTACCGCGTTGATGGCCGCAATGGTGCTTAATTTGTTTGAAGCCACACTCGATAAACTGGCGGTGCTGGCTGTGTTGAGCGCCATAGTGCCCAGCATGGGGGGCGTTGCTGGTAGCCAAACCCTGACACTGGTGATCAGGGGCATCGCCGTAGGTCATATCAACGATGCCAACGCCCGCTGGTTATTGACCAAAGAGCTGGCCGTGGGGATGATGAATGGTTTGATTTGGGCGGTTTTGATTGCCGGGGTCGTGGCGTTTTGGAAAAGTAACCTAACCTTGGGGCTCATCATTGCCTTTGCGATGATGATGAATATGACAGCGGCTGGTTTTTCTGGGGTGTTGATACCGTTACTGCTTAAGCGGCTAAATATCGACCCTGCGCTGGCAGGGAGTGTCATTTTAACTACCGTGACCGATATTGTTGGGATCTTTGCCTTCCTTGGCACTGCGACTTACTTTATGGATTCTATTCTTTAAACGCTCCGCTGGGGCCTTCGGCCAAGATCAAAAGATTTAACACGGAGGCACGGAGACGCGGAGGAAAGAAAGAGAAAAGCAAAAGCAAAAGCAAAAGCAAAAGCAAAACACAATAACAGCCAAACCAATTGGAATCGGACCCTTTCTTTATTCTTTTAGCTTTTTTAGATTTTCCTCTTTCTTTCTCCGTGGCTCCGTGCCTCCGTGTTGAGATCCTTTGATCTTAAGGCCGACCGTCACTAAACTAACCCCTAACTCCCGCCAATCAGCATTTCTTCAATCAGCACTGAGCCGGTCTGCACATTGCCACGCAAATCAACATCGCTGCCACAGCCGACGATATTCATAAATATATCAGACAAATTGCCCGCGATAGTCACCTCTGATACCGGATATTGAATTTCGCCGTTCTCAACCCAAAAACCTGCTGCACCTCTTGAATAATCACCGTTGACCACATTCACGCCCTGACCCATCAATTCGGTGACAATCATGCCCTTACCCATGGTTTTTGCCATGGAGGCCAAATCGCCCATAGTCGACAACACCTGCCAATTATGGATGCCACCGGCGTGACCGGTTGACTTAAGATTTAGTTTGCGAGCCGCGTAAGATGCCAGTAAATAGGTATTTAATACCCCGTCGCTAACCACATCCATTGCAATGGTTTTTGAACCTTCACTGTCAAACGGGCTGCTGGCCAATCCTCTGAGTTGGTGTGGGTCTTCGTGAATGGTGATATTGCTGGCCATAACTTGAGTCTCTATCTTATCTAACAGAAAGCTCGACTTGCGATATAAACTGCCGCCGCCGATGGCAGACACCAAATGGCTGAACAGACTGCTGGCTACCTCTGCCCGGAAGATCACCGGCGCTTTAATAGTATTGATTTTGCGGGCGTTGAGTTTGGCCACCGCGGCCAAACCCGCTTCTTTGCCAACCTCGGCTGGGTCACGCAACTTATCGAAACAGCGGTTGATGGTGTATTGAGAATCCCGCTGCATTTCGTTATCGCCCTGGGCAATCAGGCCGCAGCTCAAGCTGTAACGGCTGGTTGGATAACCCACAATTTGGCCATAGGTATTGCCATAAACCCTAAACCCTTCATAACCGCCAAACGATGCCCCATCAGAATTGGCGATCTTGTCACTAACCGCAAGACCGGCAGCTTCTGCCGCTTTGGCCATATTAATACCCATTTCAGGCACTAGTTCTTTAGGGTGGTACAAATCTAAATCCATCGGTGCCAATTCCAGCATATCTTCATCGACCAAACCCGCACAACTGTCTTGTGAGGTGTGCTGGGCAATATCACAAGCCGCTTTGACGGTTCGATTTAACGCATCTTCGCTTAAATCTGAGGTTGAAGCCGAACCTTTACGGCCATCACGATACACCGAAATCCCCAGCGCCCCATCCTGGTTGAACTCGACATTTTCGACCTCACCATTTCGTGCAGAAACAGACAAACCACGCTGGCGAGAAATCGCAATTTCAGCCGAGGAAACACCAAATGACTTGGCCAAGTCTAATGCGTTGCTGATCTTGTCTTTGATCTCTTCGATTTCTTGCTGAATATTTTTCATATTTGCGGGTATCCGTGTTCACTTGTAATGAATTGTGCTGACCTGTTATTAGCGTTCAGGGCATTATATGACGCTAAGCGTAACATAGTTTTTTATACGCAACTGCATTATTCATCTGATCAAAAAACAAAGATAAACGGCCCTATGCCAAGCTTTACGGAATGAAGTCAATTTCTTTCACCATTTTTGGCCAGTCAGTGGCATTTATAAAGGTGCGCAGCAGAATTATTAGTGATAAAATCCTCGCCCATCATTCCAGTTTGAGGTGTAACAAAGACCATGGCGAGAAAAATCCGCGAAGAAATTGAACCTGAAGAAATTGAATACGTCAGTAAAACAGAGCTCAAACATGACGCCAAAGTTCTCAGAAAGCTTGGTGAAGCCATTATCAAACTCTCTGTAGCCCAAAGAGCCAAGTTACCGCTCAATGAAGAGATGGAATATGCGCTAGAAGTGGCCGACAAAATTCGCAATACCCGTGAAGGTTACCGCCGTCAATTACAGTTTATCGGACGCTTGTTGCGTAACTGTGATGCCGATGCCATTAAATTGGCCATGGATGGTTTGACCAATACCAACAAACAGGCCGAAAAAGCGCTGCAGCATCTCGAAAAAATCCGCACAGAATTGCTTGAACAAGGTGACAAACGCGTCAATGAGTTAGTGGCCGAATATGACGGATTTGAGCGCCAAAAACTGCGCCAACTGGTCAAAAAGACCCTCAAACAACAGCAACTACATCCTGAGCAAGTTAGTCCGTCATTTCGCGAACTGTTTCAATATATCAAGGACGTGATCAAGTGAAGCGCTTATCCATCAAACATTTTTTTGTGCTGGCACTGAGCTTGTTTTTGAGCGCCTGTGGCGGCTCCTCAGGCAGTAATGATGTCACCACCAACCCCACCATCGGGGCAAAACTGACGGTTTCTATCACCAACGAACAAAACCAAGCCATCACCACCAGCGAAGCCACCGATGCGGTGTTTGTTAAAGTCACCGCCACCAATGATTTTGGCCGCGCCGCTGCGGGTGTCACGGTTACGCTAGCCACCGACTTGGGCAGTTTGTCACAAGACACCGCGTTAACCGATAGCTCAGGCATTGCCAGTGTTCGGCTAGTCACTACCAGCACCCAACTTGGCGTTGCAGGGCTCACCGCCACCGCCACTGTTGACACCAAATCGTTAAGCGCGACAGGGCAGTTGGCGATCACCGAAAAGCTCACTGACACGACCAATCTTAACGTGTCGCTGCTTGATGAAACCTGTACCAACCCAGTTACGTCAGTACAAGCCGGTTTAACATTGTGCGTCAAAGCCAGCTTGTTTTCGGGCACTACAGCCATTGAAGGCGAAATAGTCGACTTTACCGTCATTCAGGGATCGTTGCGACCAACCTCCGCATTAACTGATGCCTCTGGCATCGCCACGGCTTACATCGACAGCACGATAAGCTTACTCGGCGCATCCTCCATTACCGCCACCTATTTAACCCAAAGCACCGCCGTAAATTACCAATACACCGCAGTACCAAATCAGCCGACCGTCTCCTTGGCATTGCTTGATGCAACTTGTACCAATTTAGTAACATCAGTACAAGCCGGTTTTACTTTGTGCGTTAAAGCCAGCTTATTTACCGGCAGCGACGCCATTGAGGGCGCAATCGTTGATTTTACCGTCAGTCAGGGGTCATTACGACCAGCCTCAACAACAACCGATGCCACTGGCATCGCCACAACTTACATTGACAGTACAGAAGCTATGCTCGGCGCATCAACTATATCTGCCACCTATTTAACCCAAAGTGCAGCTGTTAATTATGAATACACTTCGGTGCCAAATCAGACGCCAACAGTTTCCTTAACATTGCTTGATGACAACTGCGCCACGCAAGTTAACTCAATCGAAGCAGGCAGCTCCTTTTGCCTCAAAGCCAGTTTGATTCAAAACGGTCAGCCAATCGCAGGCGAAATAGTCTCTTTTGCATCGCCCATAGGAACACTCCGCGACAGCACAGTGCTTACCGATACCGATGGTTTTGCCATCACTTACCTCGACAGCACTAGCGCCATCACAGGTGCGTCTTCGGCTACGGCCAGTTTTGGCAGCTTTTCGGCGGTACAAAACTACCAGTTCACGGCATTATCATCCAACAACAACGCCAACATTTCGCTGTCGGTATTAGACGAAAATTGCACCAATGCGCTTAACAGTGTATCAGCCGGGTCAAGTTTGTGTTTGCAAGCCAGCCTGATTCGTGAGAATTCACCAGTGCCCAATGTCATAATCACTTTTGCTGCGCCACTAGGCACTTTGCGCCAAACCACAGCACTGACCAACAGTAATGGTGTCGCTTCAGTTTTACTAGACAGTGCCGCAACCGTATTTGGCGCCGCCATTGCTTCTGCCAGCTTCGACAGTGTCAGCGCCTCACAGAATTACCAATTTACCGATTCTCCTTCGCAACAAAGCACTCGCTTGACGTTAGACATTCGTGACAGTGGTTGTCAGGGGTTAACCAATAATACTTCAGCGGGCACCGCATTGTGTTTGGTACTCACCCTAACCAAAGATGATGTACCACAGCCCAATGAATTGATCAGCTTTACTGCGCCACTGGGCACCCTGTCGCAGACCTCCACGTTAACCGATGCAGACGGCATTGCCTTGGTATTGCTCAATAGCACCGATACCGAAGTCGGTGCAGCAACTGCAACCGCCAGCTTCAATGAGTTTGCTTTGGCCCGTAATTATGAGTTCACCAAGGCAAACCCACTAGAACAAACGTCCTTGGCTCTGGTCATTTATGACCAAAGTTGTACCACCGCAATAACAGTGGCATTGGCAGGTGATACCTTGTGTATTAAAGCCGATTTAACCTTAGGCGATACAGGCATCAGTGATGAAATCGTTCAGTTTTCGGCAACATTGGGCACACTTGATCCCACGAGCGCTTTAACCGATGTTAACGGGTCGACATCAGTATTATTAACAAGCACTGATACGCAGCTCGGTGCAGCCACCATCACCGCAGTCGTGGCCAGCAAAGGTTTAAACGCCAGCAAGAATTATCAGCTGGTCGGCAGTACTTCAGACAGCACTTTGACCTTGAGTACTCGCAATTCTGATTGCGTCGATGCAGCTAACAGTTTTTCCGCTGGTTCAACTTTCTGCTTAGTCGCCGAGATGCAGGATGAAAACGGCCCGGTGGCCAATCAAATCATTACCTTCACCAGCCCAATTGGCGCGTTAAGTCAAACAACGGCGTTGACCAATGCGCTGGGCCTTGCGACAGCATTGGTTGTGGGTTCGTCAACCCAATTAGGCGCAGCAACTGCTGTGGCAGACCATGCCAACCTTAACGCAACGGCCAATTATGAGTTCATAACCAGCGATTCACAGTCCACCCTTGCACCACGGTTGACTTTGGCGACAATACAAAACGGCGTCTTTCAAAATGCCTTCAAAGGCGGTGAGAGTATTCAATTGCAGGCAAGATTGCTCGACAGCAGCGGAAACCGAATAGAACCCCAGACGGTACTCCGCTTTTCCGTAGAGCGTGGCCAGTTAAACACCAATTCGGCGTTAACCAGTGCAACCACAGGATATGCAGAGGTGATATTGACCTCCCAAGCTACCGATATTGGTGCAGGCGTAGCCACTGTACAGGCAGACGTAAACGGCGTAACCCATACCCAAACGTTTAATTACGAAATACTCTCAGCTGATGCCGTTGAAGATGTAATACCCAGTATTGGTTATTTTAACGATGCAGGCGAGTTTCTCAAAAATGAAATCAATTTGTCGTTAACCCCAGATGCCAACGGCAAGTACAACCTTAGCGCCGGCGGCACCATGGGTTTGAGCATTTTGGTGGTAAACCAACTCAACGAGCGCATCATCTCGCCAACACCAGTGACATTTAGTTCTGCCTGTGAAGACAACAGCAAAGCCAACCTCGATACTCTGGTCACCACCATCAACGGCCAGGCTCAATCTACGTATGAGGATATTAGCTGTGCCACCGTTAACGGTAATCAAGATACGCTCACTGCCTCCGTTACTATCAACAACGTGTCACTTACTGCTACCGCAACCATCGAACTGCTCCCAGAGGCGGTAGGTTCGATTGAGTTTGTTTCAGCAGAACCAACTAACATCGTTCTCAGAGGTACTGGAGGACAAGGCAAGCAAGAAACCTCAACGCTGACTTTTCTGATAAAAGGCGTGCTCGGCAATCCGTTAACCCAACAACCGGTCACCTTCTCTCTTGATACCACCGTAGGCGGATTGAGCATCAGTCCGATAAGTTCACTGACCAACTCGCAGGGATTGGTCACAACTAAAGTAACCGCAGGTAACGTACCTGCCGCCGTAAGGGTTACAGCCGCAACCATTATCGGGCAAGATCCGGATACCGCGGAAGACATAGTGATCAGAACCCAGTCTGATTTATTATCTGTCAATACAGGTCTACCGGACCAAAACAGTATCACCCTAACGACCGCGACCCTCAATCCTGAGGCCCACAACTTAACGGGTGTTGAAGTGATTTTGACCGCCTATATGGCAGACAGCTTCAATAACCCGGTACCCGATGGCACCACGGTCAACTTTACAACCGAAGGCGGTTTCATCCAACCAACCTGTAACACCACCAATGGCAGCTGTACTGTCATCTGGACCGGCACCAACCCGCGCGTGCCTAATCATCGAATAACAGTACTGGCCACCGCCATTGGCCACGAAACCTTCTTTGATTTCAATGGTAACAACGTCTTTGATGATGACGATGGTGTTGCAATCAATGAAGGAACCGACAGCGGTCTGTCCCGTAGCAGTTATTTTCCTTCGGGTTTTATCGACCATTCAGAGGCTTGGCGTGATGACGATGAAGACAGAGTCCACGATGGCGGTGAATTGTTCATTGATTACAACAATGACCAAACCTTTAACTCAGCAGACGGTTTGTTTAACGGCCCGCATTGCCTGCATACCTCTTTGTGTGGCGCACAGGTAGCCAGTAAATTAAATGTCAGAAAAGCGCTTATAATGATTATGTCAGGTTCGAACCCGGTATATACCTTAATGACCACTGACTTGGTATCTGACAAAAACACAGCAATAGGCCACATAGGCACAGCGTATGTGCTTAGCACCAATGACACTGAAACAGGCGTAGTCGTTGATGGCGGCATAACCATAGATGTAAATGGCGTGATATCTGCAAATGACACGGGAAATATCATACTCGATGAAGGTCTATCGGTGAACTTGATCTTAACCATGGCCGATGATGCCGTTGGTCTTGGTCAAATTTTACCGAACGAAACGAGAATCAACATGGCCACCAGCGTAGGGCGCATATCAGGTACTAGTTCGTTAACTATCGCTAACTCCGTCGGTTATCTAAACAGGACCGGTGCAGATGAATATGGCGGTACAAACGTATCATTCGCTCTGGTTAATACTAACGCCGCCAACACTTCCGATGCGAATCAGTCAGGTCAAATGACCCTCAACTTTACGATGCCGACGAGTAATTCGACCATCTCTTTTTCGGTGCCATTTACGATGATAGGTCGCTAAAGGGGTTGATGGTCGTCGCTGGCGCGACGAGAGGGGGGTCGGACAGAACACCCCGAATTTGAGGCGCAGAGCCTTAGAAGTCAGTCATCAGACACGCAGCAGGTACGTCCCTGTAAGCTCAGCTTTTTCATCCATGAAAAAGACGGTCTGCTGACTAACTTCCAAGGCTCTAACACAAATTCTGGCTGTCCTTTGAAAAGATAAAAGCCACCATCCTCCCCGACCGCCACCCAACGCAACAAATCGTTGCAAAAAAATTACAGCTACGCTGTACTGCGAAGCAGTAAATGCCTTTCGGCGCGGCAGCGCCTTTTTAACAACGTAGTTGTTGAGATTACGGAGTAATATCGAGGGTGGCGGTCGGGGTGGGTGGTGGCTTTTCTATCTAAGACTGGCGTCTGGATTCGTAGTGAAGGCCTTGGCTGCAAGGTAATCAAACCATCCAAATCATGGATGATTTGGTTGAGCCTTACAGGGACGTACTCGTAGCGTGTTTGATTACCTTGCAGCCAAGACCTGATTCATTATAAATCCAGATGTTCGTCCACCACCCTCCTTCGTCGCGACAGCGACGAAATCGACTACGGTTCCGACGCCAATACCACCAACGGTGCCACAATATAATGCCATGGCGGATCACACTTGGTATTACAGGTTTGATTCTTCGCTACATTAAGCAATTGTTCATAGCTGAATCCGGCAGAGACGTTGATCACCTCTATCCTTCGGGTATCTACATCCGTTCGTTGATTTTCTCGCTTTGCTCTGGCCACCGCTTCGCGCTTATCGAGTTCGCCTCTGACTCTGGCTACCCGTTTTAGCGATTCGTCTAGCAGTGCCAATCCGGCATATTTGGCCTTGAACTGTTCATCGTCACGCAGTGCAACATTTTTGTCGATCATCCCCGACAACCGCACAATAAAGGCGTTTTTAACACATGACCAGTCCATCGTGACGCCCGCTGATTCAGCTTTTCGCAAGTCGGCCCCCTTACCCCAGCTGGCCATATCCCATTCAACGGCGTATTGGTGCATTTCGTCAACGTCAACAATGCCTTTGTCATGAAACAATAACACCACTTCGGCAGCTTTGCGGTTGGTGGCGACCTGACACAATTGTAAATCGGCCAGTTGAGATTCTTGGATTAAATCGGCTTTGGTGCTTTGGGCAAAAAATGTTTCATCCACTATTTCTGATTCAAAATCATCTTCGTTTAATTCGCGGTTAAGCAGTCTTTTAACTTCAATAATTTTTTGTTTGGCACCGTTTTGCCCACCATGCTCGGCCCGAATGAACCAGCGCAGTGCATCTTCGAGATTTTTTTGCATATACAAACCATGCATCAACAAATAACCCAGTTGATATTGGGCGGCAGGTTCTTTGGCATTGGCAGCGCGGCGTAAACGGGCATTTCCGGCTTCAATATTGACTTCGGTGCCTTTGCCTTTGTAATACATAATCGCCAACATCAGGTTAGCCATGGGCGAGCCTTGTAGGGCGTAATCTCTGAATTGTTTAAATTCTAACTGACAGTCTGTTGCACAAAAATAGTTTTTGTCATGTTTGTCTCTTGCCACGGCCGAAAAACTGCCAACAAGCGAAAACGCTAAAATGAATAAGGACAGGGGATGCTTCATATAAAACTCCAACTTAAGTGGTTGTCACTATTTCCTTGAAAATTTAACTGATCCGACGCCATTCCATGGATGGACCAGCGCCCAGACAACTGTCTGAGCAGCTTGGGTTCCTTTTTAAGATAGGGGAAAGTTTCAAATGACTCAAGTATTTTGCGGTAACTGCCGCTTATCGCATCAGCTCTGCTTGCACTAGCACTTTGATTCTAGTGAAAGGTATCCAAATACAACTGTTCGACTTTGGCCCTTGCCCAAGGTGTTTTGCGCAAAAACTTGAGGCTAGATTTAACGCTGGGGTCGTAATTAAAACAGCGAATATCAATGATACTCCCCATCTCAATCCAGCCGAGTTGCGCAACCAATTTAATGATGATCTGTTCCAGCTTAATGCCGTGAAGGGGGTTGTTTGGTTGTTCTGTGGTCATTTTTTGGCCGCTTTCTTATAGGTTAAAGTTTATCGGTTAAAGTTTGTCGGTTGAATTTTATTGGCGCAGCTTAACAGATTTGGCTCTGCGCTTCATCCCAACAAGGCTTCGTAATAACCTGTCATCGCGGCGCTTAGGCATTCACCGCAGACCACTTAGCAACAAAAATCTTCAGCGTTGCGACATCACGATTAATCTCGCCATGAAAATCCATCAATTGTTTTTCCATGTGCTCCCATTTGGGTTCTTCGATTTCTTCATACTCCTTGGCGCGTTGTTGGATTATCGCCAGACCCACCGAGCCTGCTGCTCCTTTAAGTTTGTGGGCAGATGACTGGAATTCTTCGAGATTGTGGACAACCACGTATTCCACCATTTTGTTGAGATAACTCGGCAATAATTGCTCGAACAACTCAATACTTTGACTAAACGCGTTTTCCCCTAGGGTTTCTAGGTAATCGTTGAGGGTTTGTTCGTCGAGTACCGCTGGCGCCACAACGGCGACTTTCTTCTTAACAGGCGTTGCACCGGGCAAGACGGCAGGTTTTTGCTCAAACAGTTCTGCCAACATTTTATCCAGCTTTTGAGTATTAACCGGTTTGGCCAATGCGCCCTGAATGTTAATACCTCTTAACTGCTCCTGTGCCTTGCCCACGTTAGCGGTCAACGCCACAATCACCAAGTGGTCGTGACGTTTGTCATCACGAATGATGCGGGCAATCTCATCGCCATTCATGTCAGGCAATTTCATGTCGAGCAACACCAAATCGATATCATCTTCGGTTTCGACCAAACACAACGCCTCTTCGCCATCTTCAGCCCAAATAACCTCATGGCCCCGCTGTTCGAGCAAGCTCTTGGCGATTTTCGCATTCAGTGGCACATCTTCAACCAACAAGATGTTCAATTGACGAATTTCGTACTTCACATCGTCAGGTTTGACCGTAATGGTGACTGGCAAGTTCACGGTAAACTGGCTGCCGTGATTGATTTGGCTTTGTACATGAACCGTGCCATTCATCTTCTCGACCAAAGCCTTGGATACCGCCAAACCGATACCAGAACCGAGCGCATTGAGGCCTTTATTGTCGCCCCCTTTGTAATACAGGTTAAAGATGTTCTCGATTTCTTCTTCAGGTATGCCTATACCGGTATCTTTTACCGTAAAACGAATGAAGCTTGATCCATTTTCGGTATACGCATCAAGGATGAAACCCACCGATCCCGACGGGGTGAACTTGACCGCATTGTTGATCAGGTTCCATAACACCTGACGCACACGGGTCGGATCAATAGACACATAAACATCGACATCGCCGTTGATACTAAAGTCGAATGACAGGCCTTTTTGCTCGGCAATCAGGCTACCAAAATTAAAGGTATCATTAGCAAAATCGCGCAGATAAATGGTTTCCCAAACGATGTCAACTTCGTTGCGGTCAACTTTATCCAAATCAATAATGTCGTTAAAGATATTGCCCAGCGTCTCAGCGCTGCTGAAGACCGTTCTGGCACAACTGCGCTGTTGTTCGTCAAGGGATGAATCGAGCAGCATTCGGGTCAGGCCAACAATACCGTTAAGCGGCGTTCTTAACTCATGACTCAACGTCGCAATAAAGTTACCTTTATCCTGATAGGCTTTTTCGAGCGCCTGTTCAGCCAGTTTACGGGCGGTGATGTCACGGCCAAAACCAAGCAAACCGATGTAATTGCCGTTAGAATCATAAAACGGCACTTTGCGCATTTCGAACCAATGAATGGCACCGTCAGACATTTTGTAGTCGACATCCAACGTCACCGCCGATTGCTTAGAAGACACTTCCTGATCGGTCAAAATCGCCGACGATGCCTGGCTAGACGGATAGATATCGCTGGCGTATTTACCAATCAATTCGGACACCGGTTTACCCACGACCTCGGCGAACATCTTGTTGCACCCGGCAAAGCGCCCGGCGACATCCCGGTAATAGAATAAATCGGGCGAGCTATCGACAATTGAGCGCAGCAACAAACTCTGCTCTTCGAGTTCTTGTTGGGCTTTTTTACGGTTTATGATCTCTTTGCGTAGCTCATCTACGGCATTACGTTTGGCTGAAAACGCCTTTTTACGTTCTTCGATTTCGTAGTTCAATCGGCGGATATTTTCTTTGAAGCTTTCGTTGAGCAAAATTTCTTGGGCGGTGGATTCTTTTAAATCGGTGATGGATTTTTCGAGATGGGTCACCAGATTAATCAAACTGTAAATGAATAACGGCGACACGATGGCGGCAAAAATGGCCGTGCCGATGATATCATGGGCCGACAGTTCGCCAGTGGCAATAAAATGATAACCGCTAGAAATGATCAAAGAGCTGAGGATCACCATCAAGTAAATAAAAGAACTGGCATTCCAGCCGCCCCAACGATGGATCAAACGGGAAAGTGTTCTGGCCCAAGGGCTAATTGTGGTATTTGACATAATTATTGATTTACCGTCTTGTTGACGTTTTAGCTTATATTAGCTCAATTAACCTAGTCATGAGGTTTTTTTAAGTGATCATGACAAGGCACATAAGAGCATGGAGTCTACCGCAAAGTGATGAATTTATTAATGTTACAAAGCCAATCCCGCCAAAATAGTTGCTTAGTGGCCAAATTTCAAACGCCAAGGACGAAACGCAACCACCGCTTATCAAAAAAAACAGATTAATCTAACGCCCCCAATAGATATTGGTATAAAATATCGCTCTTTTGTCAAAATGTCGCTCCACCGACTGCTAAATGCGGAGAATCAATGGTCACAGTAATGCCGGATGTTGCCCACCACACGCAAGCCCAAACCGAGGGTTTACTCGACTGGGTTGGCATGAGTAATATCGAACTGCCTGTCATGTTAGCCTCAAAAGGCGAACCTGAAAAACACGTACAGACTAGAGTCGAAGCCTTTGTTGACTTACATGATGCCAAAGCCAAGGGTATTCACATGTCACGTTTGTATCTGTTGCTTGATGAATTGTCTACCCAAGGAACGCTGAGTGTACAAAGCATGGTTGGGCTGCTTCACACATTTATCACCAGCCACCAAGAACTGAGCAACAACGCGTTTGTCAAATTCAATTTTGATTACGACCTGCGCCGCAAGTCGCTGCTGTCTGGCAAAGCAGGCTGGAAAGCCTATCCCGTATGTTTAACCGGTGAACTTATTAGCGGTAAAGTCAGTATTTCGATGTCAGTTGATGTGCCCTATTCGTCTACGTGCCCTTGCTCAGCGGCACTGGCCAGACAACTGATACAAGATGCGTTCAGTAAGAAATTCAACAACGGTGAAACCCTTAACGCCAATGAAGTGCACAAATGGTTGGGGACCTCAGAAGGCATACCGGCCACTCCGCACAGCCAACGTTCAATTGCACAGGTAAAGGTCAAGCTCGACCCGACCATCGATGCATTCCCGATCACCGAATTGCTCGACCAAATAGAACAAACTCTAAAAACCCCTGTACAGGCCGCAGTGAAAAGAATCGATGAACAGGAATTCGCGCGTCTTAATGGTCAAAACCCGATGTTTTGTGAAGATGCCGCCAGAAAGTTACAGCACAGCTTGAATTTGCAGGACCAATACCAGGATTTTTGGGTCCGAATCAACCACTATGAATCATTACACGCCCACGATGCGGTGAGTATCGTGACCAAGGGTGTTGATGGCGGGTATCGGCCTTAAGGTCGAGGTCGAGGGCTGGGGTTAGATAGGGCAAGCACAACCCCCTACTACGAAGAGCAAATGGAGGATGGGGCGAGGTACGAGCCGTAGTTAGCGCTTGCGCGTAACCCATCGGTTATTTGTCGTCAATCGGTAAATATTGGCGGTGGAAATGGTGGTTTTATCCACGGTTTGGTTATGGGTTATGGTTGGTCCCGATGGGTTACGGCTCGTTCCTCGCCTAACCCATCCTCCATATGAGATTAAATCGGGTTGTCACAAAAGATATGACAACATCAACATCTAAATCATTCCCGCCCCATCAATTTAAACAGCTTCTTGGCGATATCAGTATTATCCTGATGGCCGTTAAACAGCGCTTTGCTTTGACCGTGGGCGAATACCTGTACGTCTGCGCCGGTGTGATTAATTGATGTCCAGCCAGTTAGGGTCAGTCTTGCTAGTACGTCTGATACTTGTGTTATTAATTTTACCCGGATATTGGTTCGCGCGGCTTTCAGTTTCTCGGCATCTTCTTTTGGGCTTTCGTCTATCGCTTTTATTGCGGTTTTTTGGGCGGCGACAATCTGAGCCAGGCCTTTGTCATCTATCTCTATGCCGATATGCTCTTGCCAAAGCTTGGCTGGGTCTTGGCCTTCGAGTAAAAAGCTGATGATAGAGGTCATAGAATGTTTGACCTGTTTGATGACATCTTTTTTCCACTGATAAACGCCCTGGGCGCCGATGCTTAATCCGCCGGTTTCGTGATCGGCTGTCATCACCAATAGGGTGTCATCGCGTTTGTCGACATAATCTTTAAGGTATTCTACCGTTTTGGCCAAACCGTCGACCTCGTGCATGGCACAGGCAATATCGTTGTCGTGACCACACCAGTCAATCATCGAGCCTTCTACCAACAAAAAGTAACCCTTGTCTGGGTTGCCAAGCAGTTTTGTCGCTTTTTTGACCATTTTAAGCAAACGGTATTTAACTGGGCTGTCGAAGGTATAACCCAATCCACTTGAGGCAAATAAACCTAGGGCAGGTAAGCGGTCAAACTTTGATAATTGGTCGAAACTGTCAAAATATTGGTAACCGGCTTTGACGAATTGTTTGACGATGTTTCTATCGTCTCGGATAAAATATTTTTGCCCGCCACCAAACATTAAATCAGCGACAAAATTGCCGTTAACCCGATTGTCAAAATAGCTGTCGGCAATGTCATCGTAGTTGTAGCGATAGGTATTATGGGCGACAAAAGAGGCTGGTGTGGCGTGATTGATTTGTGAGGTGACCACCAGTCCGGTGGTTTTACCGATGGATTTGGCATATTCCATCAGCGTCAGCAACGGTTTGTCATTCACATCTAGTGCCACTGCCTGATTGTAGGTTTTTACGCCGGTGCTTAATGCGGTCGCGGAGGCTGCCGAGTCGGTGAC
The DNA here is from genome assembly GCA_013216025.1 of Algicola sp. Classification (GTDB taxonomy): domain Bacteria; phylum Pseudomonadota; class Gammaproteobacteria; order Enterobacterales; family Alteromonadaceae; genus JABSOG01. Next base: position 22,903 of record JABSOG010000001.1, read on the forward strand.
ATAGGTTTTTTTGGTGTGATGCTCTTGGGTGCCGCTGGAATATGTCGAGGACATGCCAACCAGCAGTTGGTCAAAAACGGTGGATTCAACCTGGCTGGTTGCCGGGTTGTCCATATAGTAGCGATAGGCTGAGGTATAAGCTGGGCCCATACCATCACCAATGATCATGATGATGTTTTTTGGCGCTTCGGCGGCAAATGCGCTGGGTGTCAACAGTGCCAGAGCGGCAAGGGCTCCTAAGGTTTTGTAAATTTGTTTCATATTACCTAAATTAGTCCTACATTACTTTATCCACGACATGCGAGGCAGAGATAATAAACCACCAACGGCACCAATGAAACCACCAATGTACATTGATTTTTTGCCGATAGACTTGCCAAACGCACCACCGATCAATGCCCAAGCCATAATTTCGTTTAATTGGTGGCTGTCAGGGTCATCATCAAGCACCTTATTGGCGGTGTGCTCACAATTGCGTTTGAACAGTCGGTAAGCTTCGGGCTGGTCTAACACTTGCTGGGCTTTGGCGAGTATTTGCTCTGGTGACAGATCAGTTGATTGGGCATAAACCGTTTTGCCTTTGGCAAAGTCGGCAAAATCAACCCGATGCTCGCCGAACTTGGGGGTATTGTGCAATATCGATGCCTCTCCCAGATAAATACCGACATGCATAACGGGTCCTTTGCGGCGATACAACACATCACCAATGGCCAATTGATCACAGTTGTCGACGGTTTTAAGCTTGTCTTTCATTCTATTGCCTTGGCTCCTGTTTTAGCTTAGTAGTTCGGTTGGTTTAGGTGATCTTGTGCGGTTTCTCATCCAATAACGAGCCATCAATCGATGGGTCATTAACAAGGGATTTGGGGGTGGGTTTGGCCAGCTCGCCAATGTCATCGGCGCTGATGCTGGGATCATCGACACAAGCCTCAAGTAACGCAAAGGCTTCTACAAAATATTGCGCCATTGGTTCTAACGATTTGATTTTGTCGTTACAACACACCAAACCAATATTGGCCACGCCATTATAAGTCAGCAGGGTGATGTTTACGCCGCCGCCGGGTGTTAACGCCGAGATGGGATAAATGCTCAGGGTTTTACAGTCGCCAAAATATAAGGGCTGTTTTGGGCCGGGCACATTAGAGATTAAAATGTTGCCCAGTGGCCGGAACACGTTCGACAAATGGAGTTTTTCAAACATCAAAGCCACCGATTGCCACCAAATGGTGTAATAGGCAAATGCGGCGGGATAAACCCGTTTGGCTGCACGTTTGACGATTTTGTTGGACTGGACAATTTGCTGCAAGCGTTTGTAGGGGTCTTTTTTACCGTAGGCGAGTTGCACCAGTGCGATGCCGATTTTATTGCCGCCGGTTTCTTCGCCGGGTCTTCGCAGGTTAATCGGCATTTGGGTGATCAACGCTTTGTCGAAGGTTTGGCCATAGTCTTTTAAAAAACGGTGTACGCCGATGTCAAAGCTGGTTAGTAGCACCTCGTTGACCGTTGCCCGAGTGCGTTTAGACAAGGCAATTATTCGGTCCATCGGCAAATTGGTGGTAGCCACGGTTCTGCCGGATTTGACCTGTCCGGTTAATACTGTTTTAGTGCCCGAAAATGGCAGTGGCATATAATGACGGTTTATCCTCACCAGCTTGGCAAATAATTGGATAAACATGCGGGCAATGTCGACCAGTGTCCAGCCGAAAAGCCACAGGTTTTTTAATCCTTTAAGCCATTTGCTTTGTTTGCGGCGTTTGCGTTCGGGATGTTCAATAGCCCAAACCGGGGTAAAACCTTTGGTGTTTGGTTGTTCTGTCATACCTGACTGAAACCAGCGCACCAGCGCGGCACCATCGCCATACATGTGGTGAATTTTGACGTAAATGGCAAATTGTTCATTGTTTTCGCTGTCAATTAAATGGTATTGCCACAGTGGTTTGTCGCGCTCTAGACGTACTTCGTGCAGGCTGGCGACATAATCGTTGACTTCTTTGGCGTCAGACGTGTCTTTGATGGTGTGGTGTTGAACGTGATAAGACATATTCAATTTGTCGGTGTCGACCAGTTTGATGGGATAACCCAAAAAACTCACCACAATGCAAGAAAAGGGAGAGTAAGGTTTGTCGAATTTTCTCAGTGTTTTGGTCAGCTCACTGACATAATCCCGGTTGCTCTTGTCATCTTTGCTATCATTTTGGGGATAGGCCAGAAACTGTAACCCCGCAACATGCTTAGGGCTGCTGTCAGATTCGGTGATCCAAAATGCTTTATCCAAAAAAGTTAATTGCTTAGCCATTGTATGTGATCCACATCATTCTTGTTGTTTAGAGCTGGTTATTTAGAGCTGGTTATCTGTGTTTGTTATTGGTCATGTTGATTATGCATCATCGAGGGTGCAATTGGCGATGGCCACACGTATTGAGTCGGTTTGTTCTTCATCGATAGACAAATACGGCGAGATAGCAAAAAATATTGCCGCCAATCCGCGATAAATAATGTCTTCGTCGTCAATATCGTCGCCTTTCATCACATAGTAATTGAGTCCCTGGGTCAGTACCATGCTGATTAGCTCAATTAAATGGACTATTTGCTCGCTTTGCACCGCTAAAGTGCCTTGACGTGAGAAATCGCCTAAAATTTGCTTAAATCCTTTTTCTTTGGCTTTGATCAACTGTTTGAAACCCCGTTCGATATAGGGATATTTTGTCACCAAATCGGATGGGTTGCGATACAAAAAACGAAAAAGATGGGAGGTTTCGAAGGTGACAAATAAAAAATAGAAAAAGTCTTTGATCACCAGACCATTGTCGCCGGGGGCAAACAGGATTTTTTTCATTCGGTCGTGATACATCGAAAACAAGGCGGCGGTAATTTCTTCTTTGCCCTTGAAATGATAGTACAAATTGCCCGGACTCATATCCAGTTCGTTGGCGATATCGACACTGGTGATATTGGCCTCACCATGGGTGTTGAACAGCTCTAAAGAGACCAGCAAAATTCGTTGTGCAGTTTTTGATGCCATATATTATCCGAGAATCTTCTTCATCTGTGATTTGGTATGATTATTCTAATTTGATTGGTTACCGTAGCGTACTTTACCCCAAACGATTAGAAAGCCACACCTAATGATCCGAGTGTTATTTAACAAAAAAGGCGGCGTAGGCAAATCTAGCCTAACCTGCAATCTTGCTGCAATCAGCGCTGCCAAGGGATTGAAAACCTTGGTGATTGACTTGGATACCCAGTGTAATGCTTCGCAGTATTTGCTCAACAGCCCTGAGCCACATAACAGCCTTGAGCCACGAATAAAGAGTTTAGACCAGATAACCGATAACATGGCACAATTTTATGACCAAACCATTACTTTCCACATTCGTAAAAAACCCACCATAGAATTTGTCAGCCCAACCGCATTCGAAAACCTTGATATTATTCCATCAAGCCCAGAGCTGGATCAGCTACACACCAAACTGGAAAGCCGTCATAAAATCTACAAACTCAAAGAAGGCCTTGAACAGTTAAAAGGCTACTACGACCGCATTTATATCGATACAGCACCCGCGCTCAACTTTTACAGTTTGTCGGCATTAATCGCCGCTGACCGTTGCTTAATACCGATGGATTGTGACGAGTTTTCTCGTCAGGCCATTTACAACATGATGCAGCATTTAATGGAGATAAAAGAAGATCATAATCCAGCACTAGAGGTAGAAGGCATTATCGCCAATCAGTTTATGGCGCGAGCCAAAGTGCCTTTGCAGATCATCAATGAATTGAAGGCAGAGGGACATAAGGTGCTGGAGTCAACGATTTCATCGTCGGTTAAAATGCGCGAGTCTCATCAGGTGCATATGCCGCTGATTCATCTTGCGCCCAAGCATAAGTTGACGCTGGAGTTGGTTGCGCTTTGGGAGGAGATAGAAGGTGGGGAAAAATAAAAGCGGTGCCTAAGCACCGCTGATTTGTTTATATGTTACTGAAGATAAAGCAGTGACTAATTCAAACAAACATCCGGCCGAGTCAATACTCGCCCTTCAGCCGCAATTGCCAAGCTATCTAAGTCTGCACACTTTATTCCATCATTGCCAAACAGGTTGATATCGTTGGCTTTGCTAAGTCTAAACAAAGTGCTGATATTAACAATTTCATTTTGGCCTAAATCAACAAATTCCAATGCGCTCAGCGTGCCAATCCCATCAAGGCTTTTCACTGATTTATCTATGCAAGATAAACGAGTGACTTGGTTGGCGGTGATCCAAGCATTTTGTAATGCCGCTTCGACCACACACAACTCAAGGGCAGTGTCAGTGAAATTGATTTGAGCAATATTGATACAACTGGCTGGACGTACGATCCTTGCTTGCTCCAATGTTAATTCGAGCGCATTAATATCAACGCAGGGAATGCCTTCATTGCCGACCAACTGAATATTCGTGGCGAAACTTAATCCGAACAGAGCTGAAATATCACTGATGTTGTTGTCATTCAATTCGACCTTGATCAATTGATCAAACCCGGCCAGTGACGAGATATCACTGATTGCATTGCGTGATAAATACAGGCGGGTCAGATTGACCAAGTCAGTCAGCGGTTGGATGTCAGTAATGAGGTTATCACGTAGATATAAAGCCGACAATTGCGTTAATTTGGCCAAAGCATTTAACTGGCTGTCAGTCACTTTGTTGCCGGCCAAACTCAAGAAGGTCAACTGGCTAAAATTGGCCATGACTTGAATGTTGTCGAGGTTATTTTTGGCCAGTTTCAACGTTGTTAACTCAAGCAACCTGTTTAGCCCCTGAATATCGGTTACCGCATTTTTACGCACATCCAAATAGGTTAACTCTATTAACGCATTCAAAGGGGTTAAGTCAGTGAGTTGGTTGTCGTTGAGCGTTAATGAGGTTAAATGGACAAAATATTCAAGACCCGTCAAATCATCAATGTCACTGCTGGCACAACTTAACTGTGTCACTTCATCTACGTTGTGCCAGTCGTTATTGCTCGCCGCTGCAATTACACATTGGCGCAAATTATCGTTGGCAAATGGCACGTCTGCAATGAAAGTGCCGCTGCCAACACAATGGGTGGGTCGGCTAATTTGTGAATCGGTTAACGTGCCAATCAAGCTATCTAGTTCACTACAGTCAATATTGTTGTTTTCTAGCAGATGAATTTTGGCTGTCTGGGTTAAATTAAACAACCCGGTGACTTGCGCGATCCGATTGTTATTCAAATCAATTTCATCGAGCGAAGCGATGCCGCCAAGGGCGTCAATATCCCCAATCAAATTATTGCTCAACGACAAATGTTTTAATTGGGTTAAGTGACTCAAAGCATTGGCATTATCAATGGTGTTATTGGCGAGGTTTAATTCAGTCAGTGCTGATAAACCGGCCAACGCAGTGCTTTGAACAAGATTGTTTTGACTTAAATCCAATTCGGTTAATTGCGCCAAATTTGTTAGAGGATCAATGTCTGTCAGCGCGTTGTCGCTGAGCTTCAATGATTTCAATTGGGTAAAACGCTCAATATTATTCAAATCACTGATGCCTTGACTTGAACAATCTAACGACACAATTTCGCTGATCTGAGTCCAATTATTGGTGGCGGCTGTTTGCGTGATACAAGCCGAAAAGCGTTCATCGTCAACCGTTAATTGGGTGATTAATGTGAATACGCTTTGCGTTGGATCTAACGGGAAATCATCCGATGTGTCAGGTATACCATCGTTGTCGTCATCGGTGTCTAAACTGTTGGCAATACCATCTAAGTCAGTGTCAAGTTCACCATCAAAAAGCGTGATGCTCACTTGCTGCGCACCACTTTGATAGGCGTTGCCACCACTCACTGCCACCACGTTAATAATGATGCTTTGAGGGTCTTCAACAATCTGATCTTGATTGGTCGTTAAGATGAGTATGCCAGTCGTTTGACCTGATTTAATGGT
>JABSOG010000010.1 GCA_013216025.1 Algicola sp.
CAAACACAGCCGCTTCAGTGCTCAGGTATGTCATTGAGTTATTAATCGCATCATCCTAGCAATTAAAAAGGCAGCTTGTTGGCTGCCTTTTTTGTGCGAACGCATAAAAAGTGGTGAAATCGAGTGCGAACTAGTTAAAATTTATGTGAACGCATAAAAATTGACGTACATGGAGGCTGTCGCAAAAGTTAATTTGGATCACCGTAGCTTGCATTTTAATCGTTTTAATAAGTCCCATATTTTTTTAGAAACGAGTCAAAATCATCCAGGGCAACGCATTGTTGTCTGATGTTATAATCGAACAGTTTTAATTTGTTGATGGCGTAATTCACCTTTTGTTCAAGCTTTGCAGCATCAAAATTTTTGCCTTGTAGTTTAGCTTCTAAAAAGAGCACTTCTTTATCGATATCATTGATTGCAACTATGTCTATTTCGTTATGCCCCTTGCGATCCCAAAAACTGCCGATTCGATTGAATCGCATAGACTCTTTTAATATTTGACTCACCAGATGTTCAAATTCGCGACCTGCAAAACTGTCGAAGTCCCTTTCAATGATCTTCAAAATATAATGGGTGTTTTTCATTTCGACTGCGCTGCGGTTTTTATAGATAAAACGAAACCAAAAACGCAAAAAGGCATCATTAATTTGGTAATGATGGCCTCTGGCACCGGGTTTGGCGTCTATTGAGTGGAATTTTTTAACCAAATCGAATGTTGTCACCAGATTGTCTAGGGTTTCGTTTACCTGAATACCAATATAAGATTCGATCTGTGGTTTGGTGTTATTGCCAGAGGCGATTGCGCCTAAAATGTCAAAATAAGTCCTGTGCTCTTGCGAAAAATCATCAATCAGTCGATGCTTCCCTTCATCAAGCAAGGGCGAGAATTCACTCATCAACTGTTGGATTACGTTTTTTGAGGCGGTTGTGTTGGTCAACCATTCGAGGTATTTAGGAATACCGCCAGATAAGCACCACCAAGTCAGAAACTCTTTGGCGGTATACCTTTGTTCGTCAATCAATAATTCGCGTATGAATGATGGGGCAAGTGGCTTGATGTGAAAATAGTGATCATGGCGATTGAATAAAGGCTCGTCATCGTCTTTAAATATTTTAGTCATTAAAGAGTATATAGAGCCACTGGTGACCAAATGCATCTGAGCGCGCTGCCTGTATTTATCCCATAGATTTTGAAGGTCGGAATAAAAGCTAGCGTTAATATGCCTAATGTCTTGAAATTCATCAATAATCACTGTGATTGGATGAACGGTGGCGTGATCCAGTAAAAATTCCATAATGTCTATCAGTGAGTCAGGTGAGAAGAATTTTGCATTACACTCGATACGGATGATTTCAGCAAATTCTTGTACCAATACCTTCTCTGACTTTTTGCTGATAAAGAAATAAATATGTTTGGTATTTTTAAATGCTTCGTTTATCAGTCTTGTTTTACCGACCCTTCTAAATCCGACAAGTACAGATAAGCTGGATAATCCTTTATTGGTATTCTGGCTAATTTGACGAAGCGTCTGTAGCTCTTGACTGCGGTTATAGAATTTTTTCATATGCTGCACTGCCTGCGACCAAATAGAGTTAAGATTGTCTCTCAGTAACTATCATAGTCATTACTATCATAGTTACTACTATGATAGTTCAAACAACGATAGAAAACACTGTAAACCAATAACCCCCACTTTTGTTCATCAGGCTGATGGGCAAGACAGTTCGGGTAATGTCATTTTTCCATCAAAACCAAAACTTGATAGATTGATGACAAAACAAAAAAAGCAGCCCTAAGGCTGCTTTATGTACATGGATGTACGGTATCCTGAAAATGCATGGAGCATATTTTCAGGGCTTGTTCATATAAAAGCCTTCCGTCGTTTTGGAAGGATATTATTTACATAGTCTTAAAACCAACATCCTTGATATTAACCTGCTTGACCTGGCCATACTTGCTGACCTTGTCTTTAATATCTTCGGCTTTACCCACCAACACAAATTGGAGGTTTTCTTTGGGGAAATACTGGCTGATGATCTTTTTGGCTTTGGCGGTGGTCAATGAGTTAACTTGCTGCTCGAAACCATTGATAAAGCTTTCGTCAAAACCGTAACCAAACATCGATACCAACAGGTTGGCCAATTGGGTTGAAGTTTCGTATTTAGGTGGAAACTGACCTTTGACATACGCTTTGGCCGAGGCCAAGGTTTTTTCGTCTACGCCTTTTTCCCACAAACGGTTGTACGTTTTCAATGCCAAGTCAATCGCTTCAACCGTAGTACTGGTTTTGGTGAAAGATGAGATTGAGAAAGTACCCGACTGACCAAAAGTATTGAAGCTGCTGCGGGCACCGTAAGTCAAACCGGCGTTAACACGCAGTTCGTCGTTTAACCATGAGGTGAATCGACCACCCAAAATGGTGTTGATCACGCTAATGGCAACAAAATCTGGGTTAGAACGCTTAACGCCTTTGCCACCAATCAAAAAGCGAGTTTCGATGGCGTCAGACTTGTCGACCAGCAACACGTTGGATTTTTTGAAGTTTTTGGCCACTGCGGGTTGGTCGAATTGAGCTTTTTTACTGTTTTTCCAACCGCTGAACAGCGCTTTTAAACGAATGAGCATCGATTTACTGTCAAAATCACCAGTCACGATAACCGCTGAGTATTGCGGCTGGTACCAGGTTTTGTGAAACGCTTTTAAATCGTTCAACAAAATAGACTGGACGCTTTTGGCATCACCACCGATTGCCGAGCCATAACCGTGATCACCAAATATCATTTTGTTGAAGTAGGTGTTGATAACGGACCGAGGGCTCTCTTTTTGTTGCTCTAAACGCAGCATGTAACGCGTTTTGTATTTGTCGAACTCGATTTTGTCAAAACGTGGCGATATCACGATGTCACGAATGATGCCCAACACTTTGGCCTGATCTTTACTGGCAAACGAAGATGAAATAGTCGACAGCTCAACACCACCTCGGGTGCCAAGGTTAGCACCGATAAAATCGAGTGCTTCTTCGATTTCAGTTTTGGTTTGCTGCTCGGTGGCCAGTTCCATGTTGGCAATGGTCATGCGATTCAAACCGGGTTTGGCACCATCTTGCACTGCGCCTGCTTTTACCACCAAGTTAACGTCAATCAACGGCACTTCGTGTTGTTCCATCAGGTAGATGGTCAATCCGTTATCTAATTTTAGTTTTTGGTACTCTGGTAAAGTGTATCCTGCATGAGCGGCCAGTGATAAAGTCAAAGTTGACAGCGCCACCGTGCCTGTGACGAGAGTAGCGGTGAGCTTTTTAATAATCGTTTTCATTAGTGTCCTCCTTTGAAGACAATATGCCGACGGTTCGGTTTGATTTTTTCAAGTAGGTTTTGGCTACGCGTTGAATGTCATCCAAGGTGACTTTGGCGTAAGCCTCGGTAGCATTAAACAATTCGTGGTAATCACCAAAGAATGTTTCGTATGTACCGATGGTATTGGCTTTGCCGTTGATGGTTGCCATATTGCGGTAAAAACCCACTGTTTTGCGGTTTTTGACTTTTTGCAGTTCTTTTTCGGTAACACCTTCTTTAATCACTTTATTGATTTCAGTGATAAAGGCTCTTTCCATTTTTTGCGCTGAAACGTCTTTGGCTGCAACGCCGTAAACGTAAAACAAATTGGGGTCAAATGCTTCGGGCATATAAGTAAAGATATCGGTGGCGATCTGCGCGTCAACCAGGCCTTTGTATAGTCGCGAACTATTGCCGCTAGACAGAATATCGTTAAGAATATCCAGTGCGTAATAGTCTTCATGGCTGGTGGCTGGAATGTGATAGGCCATCAACATGTTGGGCGTCGACACTGATTTCTTTTGCAAGTAAACCCGGCGCTCGCCTTTTTGTTCAGGTTCTACTGTGTGCACTTTGGCAGGCGCTGGCTGGGCTGGAATGGGTTCAAAATACTGTTCTGACAGCTGTTTTACTTGGGCGAATTTTACGTCACCGGCAATAACCACTATCGCGTTGTTGGGGGCGTAGTAGGTTTTGTAAAAGTCTTGCAGGTCTTTGAGTGCCCAGTTTTCGATGTCAGACTGGTGTCCGATGACAGACCAGCTGTAGGGGTGGGCTCTAAATGCCGCACTTTTCACTTCTTCTTGAATGGCGCGAAAGTTACTGTTCTCAAGGCCGGTGCTTCGCTCAGATGTGACCACGCCACGCTCACTTTCAACCATTTTTTCGTCAATGGCCAAATCGCGGATACGGTCGGCTTCAAGGTCAAATATCACTTCAATGGTGTCAGCAGGGAACCAATCGGTGTATACGGTGAGGTTTTCGGTGGTGTAGGCGTTATTCGCGCCACCGTTGGCTTCCATGGTGCGGTCAAACATTTTTGGGCCGTATTTCTTTGCGCCGTTGAACATCATGTGTTCGAAGAAGTGAGATAATCCGGTGATGCCAGGACGCTCATTGCGCGATCCGACTTTCCAGAAGATATACATATTGGCATTGGGAATAGAATTATCTTCCAGTACCAAGATTTTCATGCCGTTTTTTAAGGTAAAGCTTTGGATGTCTTCGGCGGTAGTTGCTTGCACGTTGGCGGCAATCAATCCACAGCCTAAGGCGATTGCCTTGAATAGTGGCTTCATGGTGGCCCTTATTTTGCTGAATACTATTTTGGTGGCTGGCATTTTACAGCGAAACCACACAATTAATAGCCAAAAACTGTAAGAACTTATAAATTACCCAAAAATATATCGACGTTGATGGGGTATAGGTAGTGCTCATCGAAATGTCCAACTATCAGAAACGGATTTTGTTGGGCACTGACTATGCGGTACACGGATGTGCCGGGTTTTCAACTTGTTGAAAACTAAACGAAGTTCCACTTGCTTGAACGCAGTGCCTCCTGAAATCTCACATGGATGTGAGTTTCAGGACGATAACTAGGTAGACCGAAACGAAAAAAGAGGCTCTGTGGCCTCTTTTTTGTAAAAAATAACAGGTGACTAGCGTTTAACTGCCAACAACTGTGCCACCGGCATCACCACATTCGTCTACAGTTGTTGAGAAATAAATCCAGTGAATGGTTCGTTTGCATGATTCGTCTTCAGGACTGCAATAACCCTGGTTACCAGGGGTGTTTGCTATCCGGCAAGTGATCATTCCCGGCTCAAACTCGCCTTCACGCAATGACATTTCAATCGGATGGTTTTGGATGAAGTCTGCTCTTGAATTTACTGGAGCGGCATAACTGTCTGAGGGGGACAAAATGCCTGCCATAAACAATACAAGGGCAATCATGACTGGAGTGATTAAAGTTTTTTGCATTTTTACTTCCTGAATAAATAGTCTAAATAAATTGTCAAAAATCCGGCTCAAGGCTGTTTATCTATAGCTCAAGGCTGTTTACCTAATGGCTTGTACTGCTACTTGTCAGACTCAAGCTTAAGCCCGCCAGTGCCAAATTCGGTATCAAAATCCGTGCATTTTTTTACGTTTTGAGCACGTTTTGGTAAAAACTACGTTAAATCGGTCAAATAACGGTTAAAGGCCGACAATATCACCACCAAGAAGGTGACATTGCTCTTTGCTGGTTTTGAAGTAAATATAAGCACCATGGGTCTTGCAAGATTCATCTTCGACACTGCAATAGGTGATATTTTCACCTGTCTTGAGTATTCGGCAGGTTATGACTATTGACTCGGCAGCGGTGCCATCAATCGATTCGTTTGATATATTAGTGTTGTCGGGCTTGTTCTCGTCAGCAAAACTGCTTAATGGTGTGAATGCACTGCCCAGTAGTAATACAAGGCTAAGGGCTGTTGGTTTAATAAAGGTTTTTTGCATTTTTGTAATTCCTGAATAAAATTAAGAAAATCCTGAAGTTTTTACTTGTCGCTTCCACTGCTTGTTGAGATGAAGTGTAGAAGCTGATGAGACAAAATAGGTATCAAAATCCGTGCATTTTTTTGTCATTTAAGAACGTTGTGTTACAAAAAACGCCTAAATGTTGCATTTTAATTGCTTGAGTGGTGCGGATCAACTTACAATAATATAAGTAATATCAACTGGTTAGTATAGCCTGGGGCCTCTATGTTGAGCACAGAAAAACAATTTACGATTTTTTGTCATTTCTATGACCTTTTTACTTCAACATTACTACAAAAATTATTTATTGTCGGGTTGCTGGGATTTGTTTTGCCGCAAAGTGTCTTCGCTGGCAACGCTCTGGGGGCAGACTTAGTTAACCCTGGACCTGTGGTTGAGCAGATTAAAAGGGTTAGCGGCCAGAGTATTGTCGGGGTAAATCATTTGTTACAAGATAGCTCGGGTTTTATCTGGCTGGCCACCGATGATGGTTTGTTGCGGTTTGACGGATATTCGATTAAACGCTTTGCCCATGACAGGCTCAATCCCAACAGTTTGCCGCATAATACGGTTAAGGCGATGGTTGAAGATGACAGCGGTTATGTTTGGTTGATCACTTATGGGGGTGGCTTGAGCCGTTTGACTTTAAAAACCAACCGATTCGATAATTTTTTCTATAACAAAGATGACGCAGCCACCCTCGACAGCAATTGGTTGAGCAGTATTGCTTTGGCCCAAGACAATCAATTGTGGATTGGCTCTAGCCGGGGTATTAATTTGTTTGACCGCAATACGCTGACCAATCAACGCCTAGATCTTAAATTACAGCCAACCACCAGAATCGACCGCAATACCATTCAGGCCCTTTATCAGGATAACGCTAGGCGATTGTGGTTTTCGGTCAAGGCCAAGGGATTGTTTATGGTCGAGTTAGACAGCAATAAAAGCCATCGCTTTGAACACGATGCCATTGATGTCCATTCGTTGGATTCGAATTTGGTCACCAATATTACTCAAGCAGGCAATGGTGATGTGTGGATAGGGACTTTGCGAGGGGTTAACCGCTTTAATTCGCGACAACAAAATTTCGAACGATTTATTATTCCGACCAAGAGCAATAATCCCACCAAACAGGTGACAGTCACCAGTTTGTTGTATGACAGTGCCGGGCGATTGTGGATTGGCAGCTTATATAATGGGGTTAGTGTGCTGTTATCCGGGGCGAAAAAGATAATTGGCATCAATCAGGGGTCAAATGCGTTTGATTCACTCAGTGCGGTCAACATTAAACACATCATACAAGATATGTCGGGCACCCTTTGGTTTGCCACGGTACAAAGTGGTTTGGTGAAACTCAAAGATCAGGCGATGTTATTTGAGCATCATTTGGGCGCTATCAATGCGGGTGTCAGAATACGCTCGATTTATGCCGACAGCCAAGGCAAAGTTTGGCTGGGTGCACTGACCGGTCTTTATGGTTATGACGCTGGCCTGCAACAATTTAAGCCAGTATTACCAGATGTCGGTATTGTCACTGCGATCACCGAAGATAAAGATCATCAAATAGTGATGAACGTGGACGATAAGGGGATTTTAAAATATAACCCAATGAGTGGCAGTGTGATGCCCTATGCCGATAACGGCGCGGTGATGCCATCGAACAATTTACATAGTTTGACGTTAGACAGCGATGGTACATTGTGGGCCGGACTGTATCGTTCTGATGACAATATCGCCGGTTTGTTCAGTTATAACAAAAGCCAGGGAAAATATGTGCAGCACTTCAACCAGTTTACGGTCGAAACCATCTTACCCCTTGAAAACCAAGTGTTGGTCGGTACCCGCCGTAATGGTTTGCGGGTGATGGACCGTGCAACTGGCCAATGGTCAGTGATCCGCGACGACCATCATGATCTCAACCGGATTTGGCAAATCTTCCAAGATTCTGCCGGGCGAATTTGGGTGGCCAGTAATGTATCGGGTTTGGTCTTGTTGGATTTACCCACTCAAAAGATGCCTTTTTTCACCGACGAACAAGGATTGCCGGTCAATACCGTTAGAGCGGTGAGTGAAGATCAACAGGGCATGTTATGGCTGGGCACCACCAAAGGCATTGTTAAATTTGACCCTGAGTCATTTGAAGTTGCTGTTTTTATTGGGCAAGATGGTTTGAGGGTGGATTCGGTTTATCCGCGTATGAGTACCGTGACTCCCTCTGGCGATATCATTATGGCCAACGCCAGTGCCGTCAGCCGTTTTTCACCGGCAGCGCTGGTGGCAACCCAAGCCAAAAAGGCCAAGAGATTGCCGTTATTGTTGTCTCAATTTAAGTTGTTTAATCAGCCAGTGCCGATTGGCCTGTCGGGTTCTCCCTTATCGGCGACCATCAATCACACCAATACCCTAACCTTGTCTTATTTGGATTACTGGTTTTCGATTGCTTTTGCGAGCAGCGATCACAATAACGGTGAGCGCATACGTTATGCCTGGAAAATGGAAGGCCTGACAAGTCAGTGGGTCGAAACCGACAGCAACAACCGGGTGGCTTCTTTTATTTCAGCCCCGGCGGGGGACTATACCTTTAAGGTTAAAGCCAGCAACGCCGATGGACAATTTGGTGATGACTATCGAGCGGTGTCGATCACCATTACTCCGCCGTTGTGGCAAACTTGGCAGGCCAAACTGATTTATACCTTGGCGGCACTCGCCTTTATTTATATGCTTTATTACTATCGTACGCGTTCATTGGTCAACCGGGCCAAGGTGCTCGAACACAGTGTGAAAGCGCGCACGGCCACGATTAATCAATTGATGACCCGTAAAGAACAGATTTTTGCCAATATTTCTCACGAATTCAAAACGCCGTTGACGTTAATATTGACCCCGCTGGAGTCGGTGCTGAGCACTGAGTTACAAAGTGGGGCACGCAGTAAAATCAAAATGGCCATTCGTAACGGTCAAAGGTTGTTGCGCATGGTAGAGCAGTTGTTAGAACTGTCTCGTCTTGATACCTTCACTGAGCAAAAAAGCCACTACTATTCATTGCAACAAACGTTGTCGGTATTGCTAACTTCGTTCGAACCGCTGTTGCAAGACAAGCAGTTGATCATGGACTGTCCGTCTTTTGATGATGTGGTGGTGCCCTCAACAGCCGATGCGCTTGAAATGATATTGATTAATCTTATCTCTAACGCCATTAAATACACCCCGGCCAACGGCAAATTGAGCATTATTGTAGAGCCAGAGCTAGAGAAAAGCAGCGTCTGTATTACCGTCATTGATACCGGTATTGGTATTAGCGAGCAAGACCAACAACTGGTTTTTAACCGTTTCACCCGGGCTGAGATTGTTCACGACGAAAATATTCCCGGTGCCGGTATTGGTTTGGCGCTGGTTAAAGAGTTGGTCGAAAGCCTTGATGGCCAAATAACCCTGCAAAGTACGTTGAACGAGGGCAGTCGTTTTATCGTCACGTTGCCGATAAATACCGCTGGAGATGTTGCGTTTGAGCTGGACAACGGCTTGACCAATACATCTTTGCACGAAATTGAAAGTCTTGGCACTGTCGTTGGCGCTGTCGTTGGCGCTGTTATTGGATCGGAGGTTGGCAATAGGGCACCGGAGGTCGTTCAAAGTAGCATCGACAGCCAAGGCGCAACAGGTAAACCCACCATTTTGTTGATTGATGACAATGCCGACATGTTGGTTTTACTTGAAGATACTTTGGCCCAGGGTTTTGCTTGTTTGCGTGCCAACAACGGCGAAGATGGGCTGAAACTGGCGATAGCGCAAATTCCTGATTTGATCATTTGTGATGTGATGATGCCGGGGATCAGTGGTTATGAGGTGGCAAAACGATTGAAACTTGAACAACTGACGGTGCATATTCCCATTGTGTTGTTGACCGCTAAAGGCGATATCGACTCTCGCATGGAAGGTTGGAAGCAAGAAGTAGATGATTATTTGGCCAAACCTTTCCACCCGGCCGAGTTAAGAATGAGAGTCGACAGTTTGCTGTCGATTCGTAAATTGCTGAAAAAACGCTTCAATCGGGTGGTCGAAGTGCCAGCGGCCATAACTGGGGGGTTAGTTGCGCCGGGACAACCCCAGACACCCGCCAGTGTGGTCAGCGACAAAGACCGACAATTTATCGAACAATTTAATGCAGTGCTGGATAAAAACTACGCCAATCCAGATTTCAGTCGTGAACAAGCAGCCATTCAAATGCATGTGGGCGATCATCAACTGTATCGCAAGCTCAGCGCCTTGCTCGAAGACACCTTTACCGACATATTAAGGGAGCACCGACTTAATATTTCAATTGAACTGTTTAAAACCGGGCTGCAAATTGGTCAAATTGCCGAACAAGTGGGTTTTACTTCGACCCCTTATTTTAGTAAATGCTTTAAAGCACGTTACGGTAATACGCCCAAACAGTATCAAAAAGAGTTGTTGCGATAGATCTGCTTCGCATTTCTATATGTGCTGCTTCGCAGCGGTAGGAAAAGATGGGGTTGTTTGGGTCTCAACGGTTTTCTTATGCTGGTTTTTATACCCTGAGAACCAATACTGTCACCCTGCCTACAAAATTGTGTCACTCTCAATACATAAAAAATATTAATCCTTTGAAACCTAACGTTTTTATTTTATCTTTTGTTGTTTTTTCGCTTATTTGACTCCAATTAAAAACGCCTTAAACTGGCTATCCATACCAACAAGCAACTTGCTTAACCGGTTTAGCTTTAACAGATAACGGTCGATTAAACGGCCATAAAAAACAACTTATATATAAATATAACAAAGGCGAATTCATGAAATTCTTTACCAAGAAGACATTAACAAAATTGGTTGCAGTCACCGCATTGGCTGTTTCAGTGACCGCAATGGCGTTGCCAGATACAGAGCGCACTAGAATTTATTACTCAGATGCCTCTCACACCACTGTTGTTGGTGAGAAACTGACCGTAATGTGTGGCATAGGTATCGTCAACATTCAGCTTTGGGGTTCTACCAGCAGCAATTCAGTTCTCTTGACTGAAAGCTGTGGCGGCGATGACCATGACTCGGGCAATGAACCCCCAATTCACTGCGACTTTTTCCGTGACCCGTTCTGCTAAATCGAGCTTGTACTGAAAAATGCCATGACAGCACGATATAGTGTTGTTGTGATGCATAATGCCGCTAAACAGATTGCTCTGTTGGCGGCATTTTTGGTTCCATGTGTGCCACATCTTTGGTTGCTATCGCTTGGTACTCACCACTGCTAACCATGGCTGCTCGGCAAAGGGGACTCCTTCCGGCCGATAATAGTGCTCAATCACCGTAAATCCAGCTGCGTTAAGGTATTGTTGTGTCGCTTCGAATTCGATATAACAGCCATAACGTTGGCCTGACCATCCTTCGGCATTACCCCTGGGGTTTGATGAAAACAAGACACCACCGGGGCGCAAAGTCTGGTGCAGTGCCAGCAAAACAGCGGGTAATTCTTGACTGGGTATATGGAACAGTGAAGCGTTGGCAAATATACCATCAAACCTTTCCTTGGGCAGTGATAACGATAAGAATTGTTGATGGAGTATTTCGCAACCGGTATAACTTAAAGCCATATCGCAAAACGCCTTACTGCCGTCTAATCCAACGGGTCGATGACCCTGCGATTTAAAATAGTGAATATCTCTACCGGGGCCGCAACCAAAATCCAAGATATCCAGCGATTTTCCATCCGGAAACTGTCGTAAAAATGCATGATAGTTTTGTTTCACATCATGATCTTTGGTGCCATGCCAAAAGGACGAAGCATTGTTGTCGTAATGGCTCAGAGTCACCTTTTCGATATTATCCAATTGCGTTTTTTGTATTTTCATAGACCTCTTTATTCAATTGGTTGTTATATTCTCAGGGCAATAACTGTCATCCAGACTACAAAATTGTGTCACTCTCAATACACAAAAACTGTTAATTAATTGAAATGTAACGTTTTTATTTTACCTTTTGTTGTTTTTTCGCTTGTTTGACTCCAATTAAAATTTCCTTAAACTGGCTATCCATACCAACAAGCAACTTGCTTAACCGGTTCAGAATTAACAGATAACGGTCAATTAAACGGCCACAGAAAACAACTTAAATAAACAAGGGCATACTCATGAAATTATTTACCAAGAAGACATTAACAAAATTGGTTGCAGTCACCGCGATGGCCGTTTCAGTTACCGCAATGGCGTTGCCAGATACAGAGCGCACCAGAATCTATTATTCAGATGCTGCTCACACCACCACTGTTGGTGAACGATTGGTTGTTATGTGTGGCATTGGTGTGGTTAATCATCAACTTTGGGGCACAACCAGTAGCTACTACGAGACTACTACAGAAAGTTGTAGCGGCAGTACTGGTGGCCCAGGTAATGAAGACCCGATTCACTGTGATTACTTCCGAGACATCTTCTGCTAAACCAAAATAGCGCTAGCGCAAAACGTCTAAAACACCACAGCACCGTTGCTGTGGTGTTTTTGTATTATAAAGCAATATTCTTACTTTTATCGGAACTTCCGGTTAGGGTGGCATCGGTTTCAATCTGCAAGTTTTCGTACACAAGGCGAATTGCCTCATGATGAATCTCAAACATCTGTGGCACGATTAAATTGTGTGGTAGGGCTTGGATCACTTGCTTTCTGAGTAGGTAGATTTGAATGTTGACCTGGGTTTCATCACTTTTGAGCAATGCGGCCAAATGTGACTTTTCGAGCCAGCCTTGCTGCCCCTGATTTAAACCACTGTGGTTATCGGCAATCCGCTGACGGGCCAATAACAGTAATAATTGGTGGTGATTCTTTTCACCCAAATCAAAGCATTGACTGTCTATGTTAAGCGCTAATGAGACTTGTTCTTCGTTTTTACTGACTTTGAAAGACACGACGATATCAGATGCTGCGGCTGTGGCTTGGGTATCGATTCGCACGGTTTCAAGACAGCTGGTTGCTTCATTAAAACACCAGATATTACCCGGAAAGCCAATTCTGTCTCCATTGGTTAATATTGTGGTGCCAGTTGAGCTTTCGCATACCCAAAGTCCACCAGGGGCTTGATAAAGGGTCATTTGAGGTGTTTTTTCGTCGGGTAAAACCGCGATATCTTGCAACACAATTATTGGCGTGCCAGCGGTTTGCGGGATTAACATGCTTTTGGGTGGGTCGATATCTTTGACGGTCCAGTTTTCACTGTCCAAACCGGCAAATTGTAATCGGTCCTCGACCTTTAATACCAAATTGGCGTTTTGATGGGCGCGAGTGCCATTAATATAGGTGCCGTTGCTACTGTTATCTTGCAACGACCAAAACTCTCCATCCCAGGTAATTGTGGCGTGAACCCGGGACGCTTTGGGATTATTCAATACGGTGTTTGATGACGTAGGGTGGCGGCCAAAGATGTGCAGGGCTAGTAGATTGACAGTTTGGTCTGTTTGCAGGTTGAGTAAACTTGCCATGGTATTTCTTTCTCTTGTGTGCGGTGACTCGCATGAATGGTTGTTGTCAAGTGTGCGCTTTGACGGCAAAAATCGGTGACAGGCCTTTGTTAGTGTGTAATATAGCGCCAGTTTCGAAAAGCTGCAATATAACTTTGACTAAAGCGCTCAACAGCTTGGTTACCTTTTTTATTCGCTTTCATACTAACTCTAGTCTGAAATAACGATTTATCCCGTTGTTTTTTTTGTTATGGGTTCTAACACGCAGCGGTACGTTGAGATTCCTTCTAAAGATAGGGAGCGCTCATTTTACCACAGCATGGCCTATACGGTACTTTGGTATGCCCCTAAATGACATGGTTGTCTTAATGACAGTGGTGCACTAATTAATTTATCGCATTTCACCGATTTTGCTTGTGGTTGCGGTTGGGGTTTTCTATGCTACAGGTAGCAATTTTTATTATGCTCATCGGTAATATTAACCATTGAGTAAAACGGTTATGGAGAATAACAAATGGCGTTTGAAATTAAATTTGAGCTGCAGGACAGCGATTTGGACTATTTTCGGGAGGTGATGCGCAAAGCACTTGCCGGCGCGGAAAGGTTAGAAGAATCGGCGATTTTGGAAAAAGCAGGTCAGCTTTCTGGCGAAGTGAAAGGCACTGTGCCTGAGTTTGTCAGCTTGCGATTGAAAAAACTGGACACTTTGATTGCGATGATCAAAGACGAAGAATGGAAAATTCCTGACGAAGAGCGTCGTGATGTTTTGGGCGCATTGGCTTATTTCAGCGATCCGCTGGATTTGGTCCCTGATCATATCCCAGTACTGGGTTTCCTCGATGATGCAATCATGATTGAATTAGTGGTTGAAGAATTGGCCGGTGATGTTGAAGCGTACGAAGAGTTTTGCGAATACCGCATCCGCGAAGTAGGTCGTCGTGGCGATGACACCATTACCCGCGAAGAGTGGCTGGCCGACAAGCGTCGTGAATTGCATTCTCGTATGCGTAACCGTCGTAGCGGTCGTAGTGCCCGTGGTCGTAGACGTTTATTTAGATAAATCTGCTTCGCGGTTTTAGATATAAAAAATGACCTTAACAGGTCATTTTTTTTGGTTGTGGGGTGGTCGACGAAGTCGTGGGTGGTTGTCGGTGTCGTCGCTGTCGCGACGAAGGGGGGCGGACGGACTTTCAGAATTTGAGAGCCAGAGCATTGATAGCAAGTCATCAGACACGCCACAAGTACATCCATGTAAGCTCGGCCAAAACATCCATGTTTTGGACGGTCTGCTGACTTGCTACCAAAGCTCTAAACACAAATTCTGGATGTCCTTAAAAAGAAAAAAGCCACCACCCACCCCGACCGCCGCCCTCGATATTACTCCGTAATATCAACAACAACGTTGTTAAAGAAAAGGCGCAGCCGCGCCGAAGGCATTTTGCTGCTTCGCAGCACAGCTAAGCTGTAATTTTCTTTTTTAGCAACAACGTATGTTGCCATTTGGGTGGCGGCCGGGGAGGATGGTGGCTTTTCTTCCTCAGCACGAGCGCCAAGGTTTGATGTAAAGTCTGGGACTCGGTGAGCATACCGTCCAAAACATGGATGTTTTGGCCGAGCCCCATGGATGGGTTTATGCGTGTCTGCTCATCGAGTCCCGGACTTTGCGCTTAGAGCCTTGGTTTCGTGCTCACCCCCTTTGCTTGTACACCGCCAGCGGTGTACAACACCAATAACCTACTTTGATTTGGCAAAATCAATCAACTCTTCAGCCACTTTCTGCTTAATTATGATCTTGTCCTCTTCAGGAATATCATATCGCGCCGACAGTGCGGCCAATTCTTCATCGTTAAGATAAAACGTCAAACGCTGACGGGTTTTTTTCGATTTGACTTCAAGGCCGAGGATTTTACGTATCATGTCTGATGGTGTCAGATCGGCATCGATGGCTTTCTTTTTGATCTTTTTTTGCACCTGGGTGCTCAAATCAAAGGCCAGTTGGGTGGCCCTGATCGCCGGTTTTTGCTTTTCCCATTTGTCTGTTTGGTTGGCCACGGTTTAATTCCCCGGAAACAAATCGACAATATCACTTAATGGTCGTGTCAGGGTTAGCGAGATATCGGTTTCGCCATCGTCCCATACTTCTATGTTGACTGAGAAGTTGTCATCCGGGCTGCTCAAATTGATGCATTCAACCGGCTCACCGCCGTCTTCAACATCTTTGGGCACGGTACGACCCCGGTAATCTTCCTCGTAATAATACCCGGTGCTGGGGTGTGATTCTTGAACATAGCTGGTGGTGGTCCAGCGTTCAAAACCATCCACATCATTTATCCGCTTGATGGTGACTAAATCGTCAGAGTCAAAAATTTCGGCAAACTGGTCGAGATCAAACAGCGCTTCGACTTCACTGCGCTGGATTTTAATGCTGAAATTGGCGAACTCTTCACCATCGTTGTTTTCAACCACTAAAAATATCGAACCGCCGGTGTCACCCTTGAGCACGTATTCATACTCGGTTTCATATTCGTATTGGTAAGTATTGACGTCGATGAGGTGCAGCGTCTGGCCTTTGAGCTGAGGCGGCAAGGCAAATGAATCAATCATTTGCAGCATATCGCCTTTTTTCAAATCTTTGGGATGCTCTAAAACGCGTACCGGTTCGGCTTTTTTCTTGAAAAATTTACTAAACATAATCTCTCCTGCAAAAAACACAAAAGCACTCCGAAGAGTGCATTTTGGAGGTTTAAGTTTTACTTAAACCTTACTTAGCCTTTTTTGGCTTTGAGGCGCGCAAGGATATCGCTGCCCTTGGACTTGGTATCGCCGATACCTGCTGCTGCCATGCGGTCTTTTAAGTCTGTACCGTTCTCTTCGTTGTCCAGCGTTTTAGCGGCGGCCAACTGGTCGTTGCGGTCTGCTTGACGTTGCTTGATACGCTCAAGTGACGCTTTGGCTGAACCCATTGAAGAGTTGTTGCTGGCCAGCGTACTATTCACTGCCATTGTCGCTTTTTGTACGCTTTCTGTGGTTTTTACCATCGACAGCTGACGCTGGTTTTCTTTGATGGTTTTCTCCGCTTCTTTAACCTGAGATTTCAGCGCAGTTACGCTTGTGCTGTAAGTGGCCAGTACTTCATCCAATTCCACTTTGTCGTTTTCGAATTCAGCAATTTTTTCAGCAATTTCCATTGCCATGGCTTCGTCGCCTTTCTCTAAAGCTTGACCGGCAAAAGTTTCGTGTTCACTAATGCTGTCATTCAATGCAGTCACTTTACGTTTGGTCTGCATTTCTTTGGCCATGACTTCAGTCAGGTTTTTCTTGGCGTTGGTCAGCGCGTTTTGTGCATCGGCAATTTCTTGCTCGAATATACGGATGCCGTTGGCATCAACAATAGCCTCACCTGCTTCACGGGCGCCGCCTTTAAGTGCGGTAAAGATCTTAGATAAAATGCTCATAATGTACCCTCGTATTTAAATTATTTCAAAAATTCTTCAATGGCTTCCAATGCATCGATGGCATTGTCTGCCAAGGTAACTAATTCATGGGCAATGTCGTCAAAGCTTGAATTGACTGACAAAGAACCGAAAATAGAATACTTGTCTTCGATGATGGCAAATGAACTGAGCGGCATAGGCACGTTCAATTTCAATAAGGTTGAGTTTAACTCGTCGCTGACACCGTCTTTCAATTCGTTCTCGTTGAACAGATAGCTGATACACAGCATTTGCTCGTCAGTGACGGTGACAAAAATTGGCAATTCGTCAAATCCTTCTACGATCACCTGCAACACATCGTTGTCGCCAGAGATTAAAAACGACTCGAATCCGGTGCCTTCAGTTTGATGGTCGGCCAATTTAATTGATAGTTCTTGTAAATCCATGTTGTTCCACCTTGTTGTGCTTTGAAATGACATACTATGTCATGGGTTTTAGATTACAGCATTGACATATTATGTCAACCTTAAATTTAAGGTTGGGGTTGATAATAAAGCCCCTGGTCTTTTTGCCACGCTTGATGGTGGTACTGAAAAAGCACTGAGGAGCCCAAATAGTTAACTTGTATTTCATTGATATTACTATAAAAATTTGCCGGAAAAGCAAAAGCACCCAAAATGATCGCTGATGTTATCCAACTGTCTTCGACTGGAAAATGGCTTTGAGACTTAATTCTGTTTGAGGCACTTTGGCCAATTTTTGTGGCTATTGTCCAGCCCCATTCGCCAAATGATGGCACGTTTTGGCGGTATTGTTCGACGTGGCCAAACCCGGCCGCGCTGACGGTTTTGCCTATCGACTGAAACGCCCTTTTGGCATGATATGGCGAGGTTGACTGGATAACCATTGCACCGTCTCCTTGCAACAATCGACCGACCTTGGTGTAGAAAAAGTCACTGTAAAGCTTGTTTAAATCAGGATGACTAGGGTCAGGCAAATCGATGATGATAGTATCGAATTTGGCTTGTTGGGCGATTAACGGATTGATTTCGATAAAGGCATCACCGAGTATAACCTTGACCCTAGGGTCGCTAAACGCCTGTTCGTTCAGTGCCACCATCTGTTGGTTGATACGCTTGGCGCTCTTTCCTTCAAGTGAGGTGTCTTCAACTGAACCGTCTTCAATAAAGGCGCTTTCGCTAAACAGGCCAACCAAAGTGGGATCTAAATCGATTAAGGTCACCTGTTTGGGATTCCATTTGAGTACGTTGCGCAGTGCTAAACCATCGCCGCCGCCAATTAATAAGATATTGTCGTGTCTTGCCGAGGCCGCCATGGCCGGGTAGACCAGCATGGCGTGGTAAATGTGTTCATCGGCGCTCGAAAACTGCAATCGACCATTGAGATATAAATCGAGTATTGGCGGTTGGTCGACCGAGATAATACGCTCGGTAACGGCGATATGCTGATAGTTGCTTTGGGTGCTTAAAATCACCTGATCTTTATACAACACGTTGGTGAATTGCTGCATCCACGACTGGCCCTTGTTGGCCAGCAGCAACAAAATCGCCAGCAGCAAAACGTGGAACAGCACAAGTGCTTTAGCCCATTTTACTTTGTCGAAGTAACGCCATAAGAATACGCAACCGGCCAACACGTTCAGCAGCGCGGTTAATACGGCCGCTTGGGTGATGTCCATCGACAGCATGAAAGTGACCCATATGGCCGCCCCAACGCCCGCACCTATGTAGTCTGCACCGTAGATAGTACCCGCGTTATTTTCTAAAAATGTGCCGTAAACCTGTTGTCGTACTCGGGCGATGAGCGGTATTTCCATACCGATTAAAAAACCCAGCAAAAATCCGGCAAAGTAAGGGGTGAACTCTGCCATTTCTTGAAGATTGATCAGAATATTGCCATCGAGTACGGTGCCCGGCGGCAGGTTGAAAATGTCGGTTAAAACTTGGGGCAGGGTGCCAATTAGGGCAATGAGTCCGGCGATTAATAATATCGCCGACATGCCGACCAGCGCGATAACAGCTTCGAGCCAGGCAAATGCAGTGAAAGGGTGTTTGAACAAGCGAGCGGCAAATGCGCCGATGCCCATAGAGACAATCATGATACCAATCATGGCGTAGATCGCGGTTTCGACCGCGCCCAGCACCCGACCGGCATAGTGGGATAATAGGTATTCGTAAATCAAACCGCAGGCGGCTAACACGGCCATGATGCCGATCAGAATGACATCATGGATGAATAACTGCCTTTTGGCGGGCATTGCTTGGTCCATCGACTTAGCAGCGAATAAAAGTGATTATTAGGTCAATAACGATGCCATTGTCAGGCCGATGGCCAGTGCTACAGCGGCTTCTATTGCGGCTACGCCCAGGTTTTGCTGATTGTCGACTTCGTCAGACAGGTTAACGCCGGGCAAAATCATCTTCATCGCAAGTACTTTGAGCAGTGCAAATACGCCGCTGATCACAACCGCCATGATGGCCCAGTAAACGACTGCCATCCACACGTTTTCGGCATCATATGGGACAAAACCAGACGCGGCGGTAATGGCCAAAGCGGTGCCTGTCAGATAACCGGCATAACGTAACGCCAACGCGGTATTGCCATCTTCAAGGGCTTGTTGCATACAGCTTTTGCCATCTTCGCTTTTGACTTGAAATAATTTAACCCGATATTTAGATGCCAGTGTCAGCACAATTTGTGAAACCACAAATCCGGCAACGATAATGGGCAATGCCATAAAGCCTTCGGTTTCGACCCAAATCATTGAGGCACGAATGACGATACCGACTGCAATTACGTTGCCTACATCGACGATGGCAGCGGCAAGGTTGCCCTTGGCGATTTGGTCATGCAAGGATACTTGAGACAATACCAGTTTGTCTTGTATCCAACGACCGGCGGTGATCAACACCAAACCAACGACACCAAAAACGGTCATGTTGATTGCTTCGTCGACTAATGATGCGCCAAAGTCGCCCATACTGGCACCGGTGAGCATAATCGCCAGTGCGGCAATACCACCGGCAAATGAGACGCCAAAAGCGAAGTTGTCTTCGCTGGCAATTTCGTCAGTGGCGTGAACATTAGAGACCAGCCCCTTGACCAAACGCAGACTGACAAACAGGATAAAAATGATGACAAAATCTATGGCTAATGCCTGTAGATTCCAGAAGTTAATGTTATTAAGTAAGCTCATTGTTATGTATTCCTGATCTTTATTTTATTTATTACTAACCACGACTTTATATGGGGCATTTTATACGGATCACTTGCCGCGACTGCTGCCGCGTGAAGTACGTGACGAACCACTGCGAACACTGCCACTATTAGACGAAAACACCGACTTTTTGGCAAACGAACTGCGTTTTGCCGGGGTGTGGCTGGCACGGCTCAGGCTCGACGAACCGACTCGACGTTTAGAATAAGGACCCGTGAAACTTTTACCTCGGGCAGCAAAGGATTTTTTGGTTTTGCTATACAACTTTTGCTGTGTTTGTCTTTGTTTGGGGCTTGAATAACGATTGCGACCGTAGTCGCTGTAATAGCTGTAACCTCGGTTACGTCCCCAACCGCCGTAGTCGTAGCGATTATAACCCATGACGTTGCTGAACATTGAATACATGCCATACCAAGCCCAAAAGCTGGTGCCGCCAGAGCCCGTTTGCCAGTTGCCGTAATTGGGGTTGCCGACTAATTGACTGCCAGGCCCCTGACCTTGGGACTTGTTGGCCGACACTTCGCTTTCGCGACTGATGGCATTAATACGGGGTAAAGTGCCATCGGACATATCTGCCAATACATTGATGGGATCAGATAGGGCATCGTTAAACAGACTGAGTTGCGCACCTTCAGAAATGGCTTGCAGTTCGTTGATCCGCTGGTTTGGGTCGGCAAAGGCCTTGGCGTTGTTCTTGGCTTGGTCAAAGCGCAACACCAAGTTACTGTAAAGTGGCCCTTTGACGGTTGCATCTTTGGCTAAATGGTCAATTAAGGCGCCCAATTCTGGCTTTTTGGCTTTTAGCGTTTCGGCATATTGCAAGAGGATGGTGGTATTGCGAATACGTTTGTCATCAAGTGCCTTTTCGAGTTGTTGCAAGGCGGCGGCGGTGGCGCGGGCCTGCTGTTCGACAGCTTTTTGAATTTGCTCTTCTTTGGACGTACAGGCCGTCACTAACAAAGTTAGTGTGATCAGCGTCAACAAACGTTTGAGACTGGGTTTCAACATTGCTTTGCCCCCATTATATTCCCCTGTGTGGTTTTTTGGCTATCGCATAGTGTGACACACAATGTCAAAGAAACACGGCTTTTTCAAGTATTATCTTGTAACAGCTGATAACAGTAGATGACCGCTAATCGCTGATAGCTTGCCGTTGAACGGATTAGTCTTCGAATTGGGATGATTCATGCTAGTTTTTAAGTTGGACGTAGAGGCGGTATCAAAAGGTATTATCATGATTTTACGAGTAATTAAGTTATTTGCAATGTGTTCATTGTTGTCGATTGTGACCAGTTGCGTTAGCAATGATGTGGTTGATTACCAAGCGTTGGCACCTAGTATCAGCCAGCATCCCGGCGGCATTGTGCAAGTGTACGCTGCTCGAACATGGGGTGCAAAAGAAGCATTGGCAGTTCACACTTGGATCAGCACCAAAAAGGCTGGTGAAGACCACTACACCAGTTACGAAATCATCGGTTGGCGGTTAAGACACAACAGTTCAGCACTGGTGGTTAGAAAAACCAAACCCGACCGCGACTGGTGGGGTCACGCGCCCCAATTATTGCTCGATTACCGCAAGGACAATGCCAATGAGGTGATTGACAAAATCAGACAAGCGGTGACCGATTATCCCTTCAAAGATACCTACCACGCTTGGCCTGGTCCAAACAGCAACACTTTCACCGCATATATAGGCAAAGAAGTGTCAGAGCTGAGGATGGATTTACCTTCAACGGCCATCGGCAAAGACTATCGCGGCATCACCTACATTGTTGGCATGTCGCCCAGCGGCACCGGCATTCAGGCTTCATTTTTTGGTTTACTCAGTTTGACCTTGGGTTATGAAGAAGGGTTCGAGCTGAATATTCTGGGCTTGAATGTCGAAATCGACTTGTTTGATTTGGCTATTGAGTTGCCGGGGATTGGGCGGATAGGGCCAGATCCGGTTGAACAAGAGTAGTTGCGAGAGGCCAGATATCTTATTTAACCTCGAAGCCAACGCTTTTGAGGCTAGGTATTTGGCACAAAATAACACCGTTTGACAATACGCCGCTGCCCCAGATATTTTACTTTGGTTTGGCACCTTCCTTATAACCTGTATAATGCCAGCATAATCATAACGCCATGAGACGGTATACCTGATGGATGCTGTAAAAATCCCTGCAAGTTTAAAGCTGGCTTTGCAAAACCGCACGCTGGTGCCTTTTGTTGGTGCTGGGTCGTCGCTCTCTGTATTAAACAAGGTTACCGGTAGGTCACTGTTTCCCAGTTTTTCTCAATTATTTCATGCAGCGGCAGACGAACTTGAGAGGGAGCAGAAAACTTCAGCAGCAAGCGCTATCCGTGCCAGCTTGGACTACATGGAAGAAGATTCTTTTATCAGGGCTGGAAAAATAGCCCAAAAAGAGATGGGAAAACCCCAATGGGAACAGTTTTTAAAACAACATCTTGATCCAGAGCAAAGCGATAGTGATCCAGAAAGTATGGATATTGCCAAAACAGTCTGGCAATTGGGCAGTAAGCTAGTTGTCACCATGAACTACGATAAAGTGTTGGATTGGAGTTGTCCTGCACATTGGCAAGATGACTTGATACATTGGTCAACTGAAACCTCATTTGACCGCATGCGGGCACTGGGAGTTGCTTTTCAGCACCCTACAGTGTGGCACCTGAATGGCCAAATTGGTGATGTAGATAAAGCCATCATGTCACCTTATGAGGATCGGGGCGGACTGTCCGGGTTAAGCAGTTTGCTCAGCACACGTTCGTTATTGTTTATTGGTTTTGGCTTTTCGGATATTGTTTTTAATCAGCAACTTAAACTCAGTGAAGGTAATGGCCGCAAACACTACGCACTGATTCATGCCCGGCAACAGCAAGCGATTGATGACCTTGAGTTACCGCTCGAAACCCTTGTTTTTGACAATTACAGTGACTTGCCTGCGATCTTGTTACAACTGGCCAGTTTTGTCGAAGACGATAAACCCGCAGCCAATAGCACTGAGTCAACTCAAACCCGTATCACTGCTTTGGTACAAACAACACAACAAAACCCTAAACAGGCAGCACGCTTAACTGAGTTTATCGAACAGCAGGCTTCACTTATCACAGTGAATGTTGCTCAGTTAAGTGACAAACTTGCTGGTGTGCAGGTTATTTCAGAGCTGGTGACCATTGTCGATGCAGTGAATTATCAAGCTGTATTTGCGGCTATTAATCCTTTACTCGCAGTAGTGCGAGCTAAGCGTCTACCTTTATTGATTTATTTGGCTAACCCCGTGACACCAGAAGCCCTCGCTAAAATTGAAAAAACAATAATGCAATCTTTGCCTGATATCAGTTTTCTGTTGAAAATCGCTGATAGTGACAAACAATTTTCAGCTTATTATGCACAGATTCAAGCAGGCATTGAATTTCAAAAAACTGTGCCTGTGGTGCGATTTAAACGATTGACCTTGCAAAATATTGGCGTGTATCAAACCCTAGATATTGAGTTTCGTGAGCGTGCCACCGTTATCATCGGTTTAAATGGCGCGGGTAAGACGACGATATTAAAAGCACTGACCTTAGCTGTGCTTGGTCCAGACAATGCCAAGATAGACCAGAGTATGGCCGGTTCGCTTTTAAGGATAACCGGCAAAAAAGACAAACAGACAATATGGGACAAACAAGCTCAAATTACGCTGGTCGCCACAAAAAATGGCAAACCCTATGAGAACACCATTACGCTGCGTTATAACCCTGCAACAGAAATGATTGAAGCGCAGGGCAGTCGTTTTGAGGCATTGTTTTTTGGTGATCATCAACTGATTAATCTGATTTTGGGTATTGGTGAGCAACGTAATTCCAGCATCAACAAACAGCAAAGTAATGGGCTTGAGCAGTTCCATCCCAAAGTGCGTGATTTATTACCCATCATTCGGGGTGAAGAGATCTCCTGCATTGGTCATTTTAAAGATTGGATTGGTAATCTTGAATTAGCGGCATTAAATGGCAAAACCGGTCAACGACGATTAATCAATGTCACTTTTGCGATTTTTGCCGCGCTGATGAAAGAATCCATTCACTTTGCCGGACTCACCCAAATTGACCCGCTGGAATTATGGGTGGAACATCAAGAACCAAAACAGTTGGTGCCTTTGCAACTGGCGAGTCAGGGTTATCAGGCCGTTATGGGTTGGGTCGGTTTCATTGTTAAGCGCATGTTTGAAGCCTACGAACGGGCCCTTGAGCCATTACAACAGCCTGCCATTATTTTCATTGATGAAATTGACCAGTTGCTGCATGTAAAGTGGCAACAGCAAATACTCAACATTTTGGCTGACACATTTTTCCCCAATACCCAATGGATTGTGACCACCCACTCGCCAGTAGTGGTTGCGGGATTAGAGCAAGACCAGGTGATCCAATTGCTGCCAAAAAATGGCGTCATGGTGGCAGAGCACAATGAGGTTGATTTGTGGTTATGGCAATATGGCGACGTGGTTAAATACCTTTTTGGTGTGGTGCCGATAGAACCCAAAGTCTATGAGTCACAAATTAGCGCTGATATTGCCAACATAAAACATCAAGACACGGCCACACAGCCGTTAACATCAGAGCAGCAGCAGCAACTGCAAAAGCTTGAAGACCAGCTTAGCAAGGTGCAAAAAAGTCGAGCTTTTGTTGATAAAGTCTATAAAGAGCAACAAAACCTGCGTGCCCGAGAGCAAGAGTTGAAGGCATTAATCGAAACGCTCAACCAACAAAATCAGCAGGGTTAACTCATGCATTATGTGAGGCGAAGTGAGCAACCATCATTACTGACGGAACACCAACACGAGTGGACAACACCTTGGCTTGCCTACTTTGAATGGCAACAATCCAGCGATATTGAGCGGCCAAAAAAACCGACAACCGCACATTGGCTCAAAGAGCAAATTCGGCGCCCGTTGATTAGAGATTTTCAAAATAATTGCGGTTATTGTGGTGAGGTATTACCCACGCCCATGAGTTTTGAAAGTAAGCTTAACTGTGATGTCGTCAGTTGGCTCAGTAAAGGAGATGTTGACCATTTTTGGCCAAAAGCCACTTATCCAGAACGGGTCTACCAATGGTTTAACTATATTTGGTGCTGTAAACCGTGTAACCAACATAAAAGAGAATTCAGCAGTAAGGTGGCATCACTGTTAAATCCTTGTGTGGCAGAGGATTGTAAAGGGGTTTTCTTTGACAGTAGCACAGGCCGATATTGCCTGACTGCCAAATTGGTCAATGACCTGAATTGGCAGCAACGACTCGATAATAGTCAACTCTATACCATGCTAAATGCTGATGAAATATGCCACAGGCGCAGCCACGAAATAATGACATTACAAGACCGTTTTATATCGTTGGACGAGAGTATTAAGACTATCAATTTACTGGGCGGGGGCTTGCTCACTGGCGCAGCAGATGTTATTGAGAAACAACAACGCAGCCAGAAAAAAGACATTGCCGCCATCGGCAGGGTTTTAAAATACCCTGCTTACAAAAGGCTTATTACCGCACAATATCAACTGTTATTACAACAATTCCCAGCCGTTAAATCAGTGTTGGCGGGTTAGGCGGCTGTTCGAGAATAGTGCGTTCAATGACATTAAATTTAAATTACGTCTTACTGGGCTGGCGTATTAGTCCGCAGAGGCGTTGGTAATATCACCGTAATGGTGGTCATCAACGTTGTTGTACTCTTGCACAGAGCCTTACTTAATTAGGCGAATCAAGTACAAATTACGCATTACCTAGGCCAAGGGCTTGAATAAAACCACCTGCACAGAATTCTTCGTTTTTAGCCAATGAACCAAGTAAAGAGGAGCGCCAGTCATTTTTCCCCATTTTCCTTGTGTAGTGTTCATCTTGTTTAATAAGCAACTCTTTTACTGCTGCTGCATCCTTCTCTTCGCCAAAAGCCATTTCAAGCGGCACGGCTTGCCCAGTAAGCAAGATATTGATCTCTTTTTTCAACCTGTCTGAAAGTAGCACTCTGTTACATTGAAAATTAAGCATTTGATAGACGTTTTTTTTGAGTGTTGGCGTACGGTCAATTTGAAACTCAACAGTTAGTGCGCCATCAATTATCTTGGTGAGCGCAGTTAGAAATCTTTCATCTTGCGGTACTTTGTCATAATAAGCATGAATAAAACTATTTTGAGGTGTTTCACCAGCCACAGCACGTTTTTTGTTATTACACTTGTGACACATAGGTATCAAATTACTTGAGTAGATAGCAAGTAATTCATATACAGATTCAGGAAGATGATGATCTAAGTCTTCAACAGTGCTTATACTGCATACAGGACAACGATTTGAGGCGAGTATCAGACGAGATCTTAATGCTGCCAGCCTTCTTTTGACCTGAACTTCCTTATATCCTTCCTTTACTGCTGCTTTGGTTGCGGCAGTAAACCCCTCACCCAATAATGGCTGTTGAGCCCGACCAGCCAATTTTTCATAAAGCTCATATAGCTCTTTGATTGCCGCAACTTCTTCTTTAGTAAGTTCATATTTTGCTTTGCCATTACAATACGTCAAAGCAGTTTTGAGTTCTGCAATTGCATTTTTATTAGAGGGTAAAGGCAATGTCCACATTTTACCTTCCCCTTGAATGCTTAGCACTCGCCAATTTTGACATCAGGTATGCTCTGCCTTGCATACTCAAATCATCACTAAATACTTTTTCTATTTTCTTCATAATCGCTTGTATATCCCAAGGTGTTGACGCTGTAAAAACAGCATGGTTATACACGGTATCCAGCACATTATGATAGTCACTTACATCGGAGGATAATTGAAAAACGTGAGAGGTAATTAGCCCAATACTTTCACCAAAAGTTTGGATCTCTGGCTCAATTATTTTTGTCAAACCTTCATGCCTGCGAATTATTCTGACATGACGACTCAATGTTTCTTGAATGACCACAGGAGAATGGGTAGCAACAATAGCAAAAGCATTCTTTTTTTCTAACACATATCTTATTGCGTCCATCAGTACAGCTAAAAGTGGTGGGTGCAGGTGCGTCTCAGGTTCATCAAACAAAATCAACGTTCTGGCACCTGTATGTGCGACGATATTTGTTAACGAATGCAGTACGAATTTGTGACCGGTACTAAGCTGCATAAATAATTTTTTGAAATCCATTCTTGAAATATCTGCCCAGCCACTGATATTATATTGTGCAAAAGACGGTTCCTTCGCAATAATCTGCAGTACTTTCGAAAATAATCGTTCATTCTTGTCGCTTTCAATTTTATCAATTAGTTCTACAAACTCCGCAGCTAATTGCTCAACTGGCTTCAACAAAGTAGAATTCTGCCGATCTGCAATTATGTTCTGCTCACTCAATTTGTCATTTTTGTTCATCTTGTCAGTTGCAAGAGCCGCTTTTAACTCAGCGACAACGTCTCTAATACCACAAAAAATATAACGACCAAGATGCTGCTCTAATTCTTTGGCAATTTGCACCTTTTCAGAGCGATAAATCCCCGGCACCTGAAAGCTGTCAAATGCGCTATATGAAATATTAAGAATTTTTGGAAACCCAATTCCTTTCGGTTCCAAATAGCCAACTTTTCGCAAGCTCTGATCATTGCGGTCTGCTGGGGCGGCAAAAGCGATCCTAGATATTTTTGACAATAATGTACTTTTACCACAACCATTTCGCCCAACAAGCACCATAACCCTACCGGGCAGTGATTCTTCAAACCCAATACTAGGCGCATCAAAATCCAAAGACAGCGCATGCTCCAATCCTTCAGAATGGAATTTAAAAACAGTGTCTAAATCAGGAAAGTGGCTGTACTCCTTGGAAACCACAAAAGGCGCAATAGTAAAAATGTCATCCTGCTCATCAAAGTCTCTCAACAATGACTTATTCCACCCTTCTTCATTGATTAAATTGGCTTTATATTCTGGGTGAATCACGACATCTCTCAAAAAACTAAACAATCTGATTCTCAGTTTCTCATCAATATTGGATAATCGCTCATAATAGTCCAGAGATTGTCCAAGAGAACAATAGCTTTCGTCCAGTGTTGCTAAAGGGCCAATGTCAATTCGAAAACAAAGATCAGCTGTTTGGTCTTTTTTTAGTATTTTGACTATTCCGATATTAACTGGTTTGCCATCGGGGGAATGTTTGGATGATAAAGTTAGGTGATATTGAGTCTTAAACGAGAAATCATTCCATTTATCCTGTGACAAATAGAAGTCATATTCAGTACTTGTTGTTATTTTTGGTGAGGGTTCCAGTACTTTTATAAACATGATCTAATGCCCTTTAATAATATATTAGGAGGTCAATGCTGGGGAGGGGGGGATATTAACACAATGGGTCCAAATTGCTTAGTCAAACCCCAGTGATAATTATCAATATTATATTAAACTTGGCGCATGGCTAGTATATGTCCGATGCAGTCTTTAGTTTCCATAATCGAATATGCTAGCGATTGTGCAAGTAAAGGGCAGTTAATTTAAGCTGGTATGATGAAAATCGAGTTTACGAATAACCGACAAACCTAGGAAATTTCAAATGGAAACCATTAAAAATACAACCAAAACTGTCGGTATCGATGCACTTGGCGATTTTCTTGCTCCGTCAAAAGGTGCTGGTGCTTATGTAAAACACCATTTGACAGGCAAAGAGATCAATCTATCACAAGCGGCCCAAATTCTAGGTGTTAACTTCGACTATTTTACTTTTGTTTGAGGGCAGTCGTTTGACCACCAATATGGCATCAAAGCTATACAACCACTTTGGAATTGAGCCAGATATCTTATTTAACCTCGAAGCCAAAGCCTATGCTTTTGAAGCAAGGCATTTGGCGCAAAATAACGTGGCTTAATCTGTCGTTGTTTAATATCTTCTGAAATTTGATTTGGCGTCAGTGCTTAAACACGTCAAAATGCCCCTGCCAATACGCCATCAAATCAGATATTTGACGCTTTTTCATTTTTTTAAAACAATCACAGGACATTCGATTATGAAAACCCTCCACAAACCCAATCTGTATTGCTGGAGCCAATTTGATGAACAGCGCAATATCGATTTTCACAGTTATCTTTGGGTTAGAGCGCAGGGTAATATCGTGTTTGATCCCTTACCGTTGAGCGCCCACGATAAACAACACTTGAACGATTTGGGTAAACTCACGCATATCATTATTACAAACTCGGATCATGTCCGTGACGCCGAACAATTATCCCTTGATACCGGCGCGGCAATTTATGGACCCGCAGCACAAAAAGACGATTTTCCGATAGCGTGTGGGCATTGGCTGAGTGAGGCCAAAAACGTTGAAGATGGATTAGACGTCTATTGTATGGATGGCTCAAAAACGCCAGGTGAACTGGCTTTTGTTGTGCAGGGCGATACTTTGATCACCGGTGATCTTATTCGCGCCCACGCCGGAGGGACGTTGTGTATGCTGCCAACAGCAAAATTACAAGATGTGGCCCAAGCGATAAACTCGGTCAAAAGACTGGCCGCAATTGAAGGTATTACAGCGATATTACCCGGTGATGGTTGGCCAATCTTTCGCGAGGGAGAGGCGGTGCTGCAAGCGTTGGTTAAAGCGATGTAATACCAATCTCCATAATTAACTGGTCTATTTTACCCGACCAAAAAGTAGACCAGTAAATTAATGCGATTGGTATGACTAAGCTTTTACTCTTCTATTTCTTCTGGTAGTAATGCCGCCTAACAGCAGTAAACCTAACCAATAAAAAGATATTGCGCCACCACTGCTGGTTTGCGGTGCAGGCTCTGGCGTTGGCTCTGGCTGTGGATCGGGTGTAGGATCTGGGGTTGGATCAGGAATTGGATCAGGCGTGACAACTGTTTTATCTGTGATGGTGATTGTGACACTGTCTTTACTGCCAATTAGCGCGCCACCTTGAGGGTTGGACAGCTTCACTGTAAAGGTTTTGTCTT
Source organism: Algicola sp. (assembly GCA_013216025.1). Classification (GTDB taxonomy): domain Bacteria; phylum Pseudomonadota; class Gammaproteobacteria; order Enterobacterales; family Alteromonadaceae; genus JABSOG01. The sequence goes on from JABSOG010000010.1 coordinate 29,939, forward strand.
GGCTCACATCTTTGGTCGCAATCGTAATGGTTTTACTGCTGCTGTCCTTGTCATCCCAAGTTAATGTGCCTGCCTGTAAAGTGTAATCTGTGCCAGCCGTTGCATCACCATCTTCAGTGGTAAAGTCTACGCTTATTGCTGAGTCTTGCCCGGTCACCCTGTTTACGGTGATAGTGACAGTATTCTCTTCATCTACGCTAACCTGTGATTCGTCAAATGTAACCGAACCCTCAACCAATGCGCCGTTAATACTGCCCTTGGCAAGTTCAGCAAGATAGGTCACTGATAATTGCAGGAACTTCATTGAGTGGTTAACATCATAACTGTCATCGCCAGAGGTATGAATGTTTGGGTTGCTTTGGTTGAAATTTGACTCAAATGGAAACGAAGCCGGGAATCCCAGACTGTGCCAAGAGGCATGATCAGAGCAGCCGTAACCGCAGCGCTCAAAACCATAAGCCATTTCGGGCAGGTAGGTGTCGAGCAATTGTGTCATAAACTGATTCTGGGCGTTGTTGGTGTAATCTGAAATGAACACGATATCCAATTCGGGACTTCCCTGATAACCTGACATGTCAAACTGGGCAACCCCCACCACATTTTTACCACTTTGCAGATAGTCTTCAGCGATTTCCTGCGAGCCACGCAGCCCAACTTCTTCTGCGGCATAACCCATGATAACTATGGTTTTGGCGGGTTTGTAATTGCTGGCGACAATGGTACTTAATGTCTCGGTAATAACAGCTATACCCGAGGCATTATCATCAGCACCCGGAGCTTTGCCAAGGATGGATCCGCCGCCGCTGATAGAATCCAAATGTCCGCCGGTGATAACATATTCGTCAGGTGTCATGGTGCCGGTGATGGTCGCGATAACCGAAGGCTGGGCCCAGTTTGCATGATTGTACAATTGTACTGTAATGTCATCACGCCCCTGAGCGATGGTTTCCCATTTCTGTTTAATCCATTGTGCTGATTCTTTTCCTGAATTGGACCGGTAATAGCGATTATTATAAGCCGCCAAAGCGTCGACTGTTTCAGTCATATTCTCACCAGACACTTTGTCTAGCATTGAATAAACAGTGTCACTGTTGTCAATGGTGTAATCGATGGCTTTTTGCTGTTTGGATTGGGCTTCACGCTGGTTGAAAGCCACGGCTTTTTGCAATGAATCGTGTCTAAAGTAGCCGGGACAGCGATTAAAATCTTCATGGAGTATGTGACTTAACTTGTCAATTTGAGACGCTGGGATGCTGACGGTTTGAAACGCCGAGCCTGCTGGTTGAATGGATTTTACCGGGCTGACGTCTATTGACAAACTATGGGCTTTTTTCAATTGTTTCAGTGCATCAACGCCAATTGAAATATAAGCTTTTTCTGTTGACGACTCAGAGGTTTTTGCCTCAACGAAATTTGCTTGGCCTGTCAGGGCCATTGCAAATGCTGTATAGATTAGTGTTTTCATAGTTACTCCATAGACTGCGGTTGCCTGTATAAGTATCACTTTTTTAAAATGATTTCCACATTATCTTGTATCGAAAACCCTGTTCATTTCGATACTTTTGTTATGGTGTGTCCCTTGCGTTTGGTTGATATGTAAAATCACTTGCTGGGGAATAGCTTGGCCCGCCTCTTCAAAAAATTAAAAAAGCTATTTCGCCAATTGTGCAATTAACCCAAGACTATTGCCGCAAAAAAACAGATAATTACGCCCCATAAGATCAACCCGCCGATTGCAGCGCACCACAGTGGAAACCACTCAATGGAAATCAAAGTTAATTTTCTCGACAACCTCAGACTTGAAGCCAAGTTTGATGATTTTTCTGTCATCACTGACCAGCCTATTCGTTACAAGGGTGATGGCTCAGCCCCCAGTCCTTTTGATTATTTTCTGGCTTCGTCGGCCCTCTGTGCGGCGTATTTTGTCAAGGTTTACTGTGTGGCCCGTGATATTTCTACCGACAATATCAGGCTGTCACAAAACAATATTGTTGATCCAGAAAACCGTTATAACCAAATCTTTCAAATTCAGGTTGAGCTGCCAGAGAGCCTGTCTGAAAAAGATCAAAAAGGTATCTTAAGAGCGATTGACCGCTGTACCGTGAAAAAAGTGGTGCAAACAGGCCCTGAGTTTAAAATAGACTCGGTACAAAGCCTCGAAGAAGACGCCCAAGCGATGCTTATGGGTCAGCCAGAAGGCGATACCAGCACTTATATACTCGGTAAAGACTTGCCGCTTGAACAAACCATTACCAACATGACCGGCATTTTGGCTGATTTGGGCATGAAGATTGAAATTGCATCGTGGCGTAATATTGTGCCAAATGTGTGGTCTTTGCATATCCGCGATGCCGCATCGCCTGCATGTTTTACCAACGGTAAAGGCGCAACCAAAGAGAGCGCATTGTGCTCGGCACTCGGTGAGTTTATCGAACGTCTTAACTGTAATTTCTTTTACAATGATCAGTTTTTTGGCCAAGAAATTGCCAACAGTGACTTTGTTCATTACCCCAACGAAAAATGGTTTAAGCCGGGACCCGATGACGCGTTGCCAACCGACATTTTGGATGAATATTGCTTAGGCATATACGATCCCGACGGTGAACTGCGCGGTTCAAACCTAATTGATACCAACTCAGGTATGGTTGAACGTGGCATTTGCTCTATTCCTTACGTGCGTCAGTCTGACGGCGAAACCGTTTATTTTCCGTCTAACTTGATTGAGAATTTGTTTTTGAGTAACGGTATGAGTGCGGGTAATAACTTGCATGAAGCGCAGGTGCAATGTCTGTCAGAAATTTTTGAACGTGCGGTTAAAAGACAAATCATTGAACAAGAAATTGTGTTGCCAGATGTGCCGTTAAAAGTGCTTCAAAAGTATCCTGGTATTTTAGAAGGCATTAACGCACTCGAAGCTCAAGGTTTCCCGGTGGTGATTAAAGATGCTTCATTGGGCGGCGAATTCCCAGTGATGTGTGTGACCTTGATGAACCCCAAAACTGGTGGTGTATTTGCCTCATTCGGTGCCCACCCAAGTTTTGAAGTGGCGCTTGAGCGTAGCTTGACCGAACTGTTGCAAGGTCGTAGCTTCGAAGGTTTAAACGATGTGCCACCACCGACTTTTAACAGCATGGCGCTGACCGAGCCTGAAAACTTTGTTGAGCACTTTATTGACTCAACCGGTGTTATCTCTTGGCGCTTCTTTAGTAATAAACACGATTATGAATTTTGTGAATGGGATTTCTCAGGCACCAATGAAGCCGAAAATGCGAGTTTGATGGGCATTTTAAAAACACTGGGCAAAGAAGTGTATGTTGCCGTATTTGATGAGCTAGGGGCTACGGCTTGCCGTATTTTGGTACCTGACTATTCAGAAGTGTATCCAGCCGAAGACTTGATTGTAGACAACACCAACAAGGCACTCGATTACCGCGAAGATATCTTAAATCTTCATGCTTTGAGTGATGATGCACTGGCCGCTTTGGTGGAGCGTTTGGAAGAGAGTCAGCAAGATAACTACACAGATATTATCACCCTGATTGGTATTGAGTTTGATGAAAATACCGTTTGGGGCCAAATGACCATTCTTGAACTGAAAATTCTAATCTACCTTGCTTTGGGTGCGCTTGAAGAGGCTATTGAGTTGGTAGGGGAATTCTTGCAGTACAACGACAATACTGTAGAGCGTGGTTTGTTTTATCAAGCGGTTCATGCGGTACTTGAAATCACCTTGGATGAAGAATTAGCGCTTGAAGATTTCATTAATAACCTCAATAGAATGTTCGGTGAACAAAATATGAGTGAGGTGGTCGGCTCGGTAACTGGTGAGGTGAGATTCAGTGGCCTAACCAAAACCAGCATGAAACTCGAAGGCTTGGACAAACACCTGAGATTAATCGAGAGCTATAAAAAGCTGCATCAAGCTCGTGGGGTTAAGGTTTAATCGTCGCGGTGCATTGTTGTGACCTACGTCAAACTTGTTTATTTTGTCGTAAGGTGGGCAATCTTTTCTGCCCACGCGCTGCCTATTCGGCTGCAACAGGCCTCGTTGGTGAGTGACCTACCAGCCTGCAGCTAACCCCATGATATTTTTATGGGTTTGGTGATAAACGATAAGGTCACGCGTGGGCAGAAAAGATTGCCCACCTTACGCAGCAAATGGCTGGCAGCTCATCCCATAGGTACCTACACAACCCCTAAAGCCTGTTCAATGTCTTGAAGTATATCGTCGAGCTTTTCGCAGCCGACACTCAAACGTACCAAACCACTCGAAACATCATCTACGCCCCAACGGCCACGCCTTTCGGCCATGGTATGCATGCCGCCAAAGCTGGTGGCTTCTACAATCATTTTTGCTTGTTGCAAAAAGTTATTGGCTTGAGTTTGCCCGCCCAAATCAAAGCTGATAATAAAACCAAAATTATGCATTTGGCGACTAGCGATCTCAAAAGAAGGGTCGGTGGTTAACCCCGGATAACGAAGGCTGATGACTTTGTTATGCTGCTGCAAATATTCGGCGATGGCTTGTGCGTTGGTGGTCATTCGCTGCAAACGCATGTCTAAACTGGCCAATCCTCGGTGTACCAGCCAAGTTTCCATTGGGCCAGGAATATTGCCCGCTAACTTGCGCCATAACGCCATGGCATCAAATAAATCTGTTCGGTTGGTGGCGACATGACCAAAAACCACATCAGAATGGCCATTGAGTGCTTTGGTGTCTGAGCACATCGAAATATCAGCGCCCAGCAGTAAAGGTTGTTGCCCTAGTGGCGTTAACGTGGTGTTGTCGACGGCCAAAATGCCATTGGCTGCGTGGACTTTGTCGGCCAGTTGTTGAATGTCAATCACGTCGAGTAGTGGGTTGCTGGGGGTTTCGATAAACACCAGCTTTATGCCGGCAAAATCTTGTTCAGCGATGGCCAGCGTTGGTACTGTTTTGACTATAACGCCGAATTTTTGCAAAAAGGTTTTGGCGTAGGCGATGGTCGGTTGGTAACCGTCATCGGCCAATAACAGGGTATCGCCACTTTCGAGCAAAGCGGTCATTATCGCTGCACTAGCTGCCATGCCAGAGGGAAAGATGATTGCCCGACCTTGTTCTAACTCGCTCAGACCTTGCTCTAACGCATCCCAGCCCGGATTATGAAACCGGCCATATTGGTAGTGCTGATTGTCTACTACACCACTGTGATGGAAGGCGCTGGCAAACACCGGACTTTGTACAAAAGGTTGACCCTGTTCAGCCTTGGAATGGCCTGCATGTACTACTGCGGAGCGAAGTGATGCCGGTTTTTGATTCGAATGATCTGACATGGAAACTCCCAAAACATATAGACTATTTCTTTGCGGTCATCATATGTGAAAAGCCTAAAAAGGGCAATGTAGGGCCATGCCCCTAGGCAATTGCATCTTGCATTGTAAGGATACCATCCGTCCATGGATATAATTGAGCAGGATATAATCCCGCAGATTATAATCCTACAGGATATAATCCCGCAGGATATGTACATCACGGTACAAAATAAATGGAGTTAAAACGCTAACGTTCAGATATACTCTTCTCGCTCAGTGAGTTAACTCGCTGAGTTCCAATAAAAATAATCAATAAAAATAAGAGAACATTATGAAAAACCTAAAACTATCCCTACCTTGTGCCATTGCAATCGCTACTTTGAGTGTGTCGGCTAATGCCGCTGACATTGTCTTGAACAAGGGCGAAAGCATTACCATGAGCGGGGTGCAAGGCAGCCAAACCTTTTATTCCTTTAACACGCCAGCCAATGTCGATTCGGTATCATTTTATATGGCGGGCGGTACTGGCGATGCCGATTTGATTGTTAAGTTTGGCAGCAAACCCACACAGTCGACTTATGATTGCCGTTATTTGTCCTCGAGTAACGACGAGCATTGTCTATTTGATTGGGGTCGGGCACAAACCGGCACTTATTATGTGATGATCCGGGGTTACGACGACTATGCCGATGCGTCGTTGGTCGCTGACTATTCGTTGCTAGATACACCTCCTACATCTGACAGCGGCACTGTGGCCAATGTCGATATTAATTACCGAGAATGGGCTTATGAAACAATCGATGTGCCAGACGGCGTCACTACGTTAAGCGCTGCCATTACCGGTGGCAGCGGCGATGCCGACTTGTATCTGAACCACCAAACGGCCCCCACCAGAAACCGTTTTGATTGCCGACCATACTTGTGGGGCAATGAAGAATCCTGCACCGTCAATGCACCAGCGTCAGGCCAATGGCATATCGGCGTGCGGGCGTATTCAACGGTGGAAGATGTCACCATTAACTGGTCTTACGAGTAGCGATAAAGTGGGGTCACAGAGTGTGGCCCCGATTAGTTTTAAAACACACACGGTAAAATGACGACCAAAAGCACTTTCGCTATGCCATTCGGCGCCTTCTAAAGCAAAGACAAATCATTAGACAACCGAACAACCCACCAAATGAGCCGCCAAACAAGCCTGAAAGATCTTTTTTGGGTTCAGGCTCTGGCTCCGGGTCTGGTTGTTGTGGATCTGGCTGTGGGTCGGGTGCTGTAACATTAAGGGTCACCTCGGCCTGTGAGCTGGCACCTGAACTGTCCGAAACACTGAAAACAAAACTGTCGGTGCCGGTAAAACCAACGTTTGAAACATAGTCGAATTGTCCATTGTCGCCCAAAGTCAAAGTGCCGTTGGTGACATCGGTTGTCACCGAATAGCTCAAAACATCGTTGTCTGCATCGCTTGCCGACACAGTACCGGTAATATTTGTTGCCGATTGCCCTGATGCGCTGCCTGGCTCGGCAACGGGCGCATCATTCACCGCTGCTACATTAAAGGTAACGGTAAAGTTTTGAGTAGACGCCTGATTGTCTGCTGTGACCATAACGATTGTCTGGCCGTTAAAATTCGGCTGCGGCTGGTAAACCAGCGCGTTGCCTGTGAGTTCTATTTGCCCGTTAAACTCACCGGGTTGCAACACAAGATTGGTATAACGGTCGTCAATGTCGAGTTTGGCAAAAATCACAGCATCCTCATCCAGCTCAAAGGTCTGCTCGGTGACAATTTCTTTGATTGAATAGACGACCAACGAGGCTGCGAAATTCAATCCCATCAGATAGTCATCAAACACAACTATATCGCCGAGTGCCTCATCTTGCAGTACAATATCGCTGATACGTTCAAGGGAACCATCGGCTTTTTGTTTGAAAATAGAAATCGGCGTGTCACCTGCACTGGCGATAATGAAGTCATTCCATTGGGCCAAGTCAACCAATCCATAAGCATTGTCACTATAGCTGGCGGGGACGGCAGGGGTGACATCGGCAAATTCAAAGCCGCCATCATTCAAATCAAACCTGAAGATGTGGCCAGAGTTATTATCTGACAGCAGTAAGTTATTACCGAAAATGTCCAGTCCTATAATATTGGAGTTGAAATGGTTTGTGTTGGCAACGACCAGCGCCGTAATATCGACAGTTTGGCTGACTGCCCATTGGCCTGAATCGTTTTGTGTCATGATCACAAGTCCATCCCAACTGGCAACAAACAAACGGGTACCATCATTGACCATATGTAGCACCCTTGTGCTGCCCGTAGGACTGATATCGCCGGTTAAATCAATGGCGCTATATTTTGCTGGATCTTTGATGTCTGCAAGTGGCGCAGACCAAATTCGGGCGTTGCCACCAGTGACAAAAACGGTGTCGTTAACTATTGTGCAAGCCCAGCCGGTGATCGATTCGTCTGTAACAGTAATGGCGATGTTTGAAACGGGCGCACCGGTTATTTTGTCTATTTTGACTACCTGCCGATTACTATAGCCATAAATCCACTGTTCACTTTCGACCATACAGCTGGGGTTAAACCCGTTGAATTCAACCCTATCGAGCAAAGACGGGGCTTCGCCACTGATTAATTGCCTGAAGCTGTTTTTGCTCAGGCCAAGTGCGCCGACATTGCCAGAACGAGAGAGAAACACATGATCCTGCGTCATATGTATGCCGCCAAAACTGGCGGGAATACTTTCAAAAGCGTTGACCGCGCCAAACTGATTGTTCAGTAAACCTATGGTGGCAAAGCCTTTGATCCCGGTCGGCATGTTTAACGTACCGTCAAGCAATGATGATTTGCCAAATAAAAACTCGAGTTGTTCGAAAGCGTCGAGCTGCGTTGGTGCTTGAGGGTTGGCAAAATCGGCAATGACCAGCTTGGTGGGGTAGGTTAATAAAAAGGTGTTGTTTTCAAGCCATTTGAAATGCGCAATATTCTCCTCAGAATCGGCGGCTTCAAAAACCGGCTCGGTTTGCACTATTAATGTGGGTGTGGCTTGAGTCAAATCAACGGCGTAATAGCCTGAATGGGTGATACCTTTTGACCTTGACGTCATGATCAGGTTTTGCGACAGACCGATGTTGTTCATTTTAACCCCAGACTCAGCTTCGAATTGCAGGCCCGGCGTTAATGTCGCGAAATCGTCGTCGCTGGTCAGTTGGGTTAAAGCGCTGTCTTGTGTCAGCCAAAGGCTGTTTGGGCCAAGCGCAACGGCGTTGCTAATGCCCCACTGGCTGGGTATCGGCCAAGTCGAAACGAGTTGTGGTTGCGCCGGGTCTTGAATATTAAATACATGCACCATCTCGGGATAACCGCCAACCACAGCCAGTTTGTCGTTGTAAAATTTGAATGGTCCGCCTTTATCCATGTTGATTCTGTCGGTGACATCGATTTGACTGAGGTCGTGTTTGGTTTGAGTTATCTGTCCATCGGTGGTGATATTAAAAAGGTGCAACTCACCTACACTCGATACCAGTGCCACCGTGTCATCAGCGCGCTTTACCATGGCCGAATTACGGGCGTATCGCAGGTTTAGTTTTAAAGTGCTTTTGAGAGACCAGTTATTATTGGTTTGTTCAAAAAGATAAAATCCACGTAAGTTGCTGCTGTAACCAAACAGGTAACCATTGACGGACACCACATCGGTTAACGGTGCTTGACCCCATTCGAACTCGGTAAAAACGTCGATTGAATTGGCAGAACAACTGATGCTGATAAATAAAAGCAGCGATAACCCGATTTTCTTAAACATGATTTCTCCTTGATAACGATAAATGACCCGCAAGTTGGGTGATTGTACAGTACAGCGTTTACTTTTGACATTTGATTGGCATAGCAATAGACAAACTGGGCTTTACTGCGTTGATAGTTAGCATAATATAAACAATCAACCAAAACGCTTATTTAACTAGCCTGCTTGCAACGGCGGTTTATGCATCTGCAGGTCTTGCGATTGCATTGTTGATACAGATGAAAAAAAGTAGCGTTCAGTAATAACTGGCAGCAGGGCCCAGTTTAGTCGCTAGGACAGTCACTTTTAGCGTGTTTTAGCTGCGAATCAAGCAATACCCACTAAACTCATATCAGCGTAGGGAATTAGTTTAATAACAGTGAGGCGTAACGATGATAAAAATACCAGTGATCGACTTAAGCAAAGCGCGTAATGGCGACATTAATGATAAAAAAGTGTTGGCAGAACAAATTAATCAAGCGTGTAAAGAGGTGGGTTTTTTTACCATCAAAGGGCATGGTATCGACAAACCTGTTTTTGACGATTTATACAAATATATCAATGCTTTTTTTGCCTTGCCACAAGACCAAAAAGAACAATGTGTGACAGACGTACAACCGTGTCATTTTCAACACAATGGTTATAGCGCACTGTTGGGCGAAAGCGCCAATGCGTTGATGGGCAAAAAGCATTTGCCGTCAGATAGCGTTGAAAAATTCAGTAACGGCAAGTCGTTGTTAGATGATGACTTTGAGTTGCCTTTTCCGTCAGACCCCTCATGTGACGGGTTTCGGGCTGCGATGAAAGCCTACTATGAGGCATGTAGACATCTGGCGAGCATGTTGAGTGAGTTGTTTGCGCTAGCGCTGGGATTACCCGAAGATTATTTTGTCGATAAGATTGACCAGTCCGAAGATTATCTACGGCTGCATCATTATCCGGCGCTCGAACAAGGTTTGGGATTCGATCAAAGGGTGTATGAACATAAAGACATTTCGATTCTGACCATTTTGAACGATGCCCAGCCCGGATTAGAAGTGCTGACCCCCGATGGGCAATGGGTTAAGGCCATCACCGATGAACCCGACGAGTTTATTGTTAATATCGGTGATTTTATGCAGCGCTGGACCAATGATGAGTGGCGATCAACGGTGCACCGGGTGGGTTTGAGCGCTAAAGAACGCCAATCTATTATTTTTTTCCATTACGTTAATCCCGATACGGTATTAGAAACCTTTGACAAATTCCTCAAAGATGGCAAATCCAAATATGAACCCGTAGTGTTTGATGAATATGTAGGGGAATTAACTCGCAAGTTATTTGGTCATTGATATCACGATGTGAGGCACAACCGGATTTTTGTTACGACCTCCAAACGGACGGCCATAACAAATTAAATCAAATTAACCGCGTCTTTTTCTAAACGCATAAACGCCAGCTCTGCCCAGAGTCTTAAAGAAAACGCCCCATTCACTTAAATTGGCTTTGGGTTTTTTATTGTTGGCCATTCTATCGAGCTGAAATTCGTACCAAACAATATCTAACATCGCCATTTTATCCACCGCAGCAACGCCTGTTGTCAACTTTCTTAACTTTATGACGTGTTTGTCGTCACTCATTAACTTGTTGGGCAGGGCAGGGTCTACCGCCAATGGTCGAGCCAAACCAATAAAATCAGTGGCGCCGCTTTGCAGTGCGGTGGTCATGCCATCGGCAGAGCGAAAACCGCCGGTAACCACAACCGGAGTATCAACCAAACTACGCACTTTTTCGGCATAAGCCAAAAAATATGCCTCGCGTTTTTGGGTGGTGGGTTTAACTTTGTGGCCAATCATTGACGGGCTTTCGTAGGTGCCGCCCGATATTTCAATCAAGTTGATGCCTGCATCGGCCAACGCTTTGACCACTTCCATCGAATCTTGTTCGGTAAATCCGCCACGCATAAAATCAGCTGAGTTGAGTTTAATGCCAATCGGAAAGTCATCACCCACGGTTTGACGAATGGCCTGATATACGCCCAACACAAAGCGCATTCTGTTTTGCAGCGAGCCACCCCATTGGTCGGTGCGGGCGTTGTGTCTGGGTGATAAAAATTGGCTGACCAGATAACCGTGGGCACCGTGAATTTGTACGCCAGTGAATCCCGCTTCTTTCGAAAGCCGGGCGCTGGTGGCAAACTTTTCGATGATGTCGAGAATTTCTGGCTCGGTTAACGCACGTGGGGTATTAAAGCCCTTTTCAAGACCGTTTTCGAGCGAGATGGCCGAAGGGGCAACGGGTTCTTTGCTGATAAAGTTGGGGATTTGTTTGCCCGGATGGTTCAGTTGAGTCCACAGTTGGCTGTTGTTGGTTGTGCCCGCCTGCGCCCAGCGTTTGAACGGTTCGAGATCACTTTGGGTGTCGAGCACTACGTTTTTAGGCTCGCCAAGGGCAGTACGGTCAATCATGATATTGCCAGTGATTGCCAACCCCAAACCGCCATCGGCCCAGGTTTTGTAGAGATTCACTAACCCATGAGAAGGATCATGACTTTTGGTGCCCAACTGCTCGCTCATCGCTGATTTGAACAGCCTGTTTTTAATCACCTGGCCATTGTTTAAAGTAAATGGCTGACTTAACTGAATGGGGTGACTCATCATAATACCTTTTTTAAGTGTGAAGCTAGTATAGCCGTACTAGACCGGTCGTCTACTAATTAAGTTAAAAAAAACGAACAGCCGCTTGGGTATTGTTCGTTGGTCGTTTTGTTGTGCTTTTATGCCGTGGGTTTTAACAATCCGTCGAGCATTAAAAACAATATTTCTTTTGCCGAATCGGTGTTGCCTTCAAGCTTCATTTGCAACAAGCTGCCTTCCCAAGTCGCCCAAAATACCGCTGTTATCTGTTCTGCGTTAAAGTCATTTCGAATCTGCCCTGCATCTTGGGCTTGTTGCATTAAGGCACCAACGATGTGTTTCGACTTAACAACCGACTCAAGCATTGCGGTTTGGCATAATTCGCTTTGGTTACCAATCTCTGCTGCGATACTGCCGATTAAACAGCCTTGCTGACAGTTTTGGCTTGAAAACTTGTCTAACATCAGGCTGTAAACCGTTTTAAGTTGCGCCAGCGGAGATTCATCAGACTCCGCCAAATAGGCATCGAGCTGAGTCAGCAACTGATCACTGTAAACTCGAATGATCTCAGCAACAAAGGCTTCTTTGCTGGCAAAATAATGATAAAACGAACCTTTAGGCACGTTTACCGCGTCGAGTATTTGTTTAATGCCGGTACCGTGATAGCCATGTAATGACAGCTGTTCGATACCGGTTGTGATTAACGCCTCTCGCGTCTGTTCACTGCGTTTAGGTCTGGCCATTCGTGCATTATATGACCGGTCGTCTAGTAATGCAAGGTTTTCTATAAACGAGCCCGATGGTGAGCGGTAAGGTATCACCGTGTTGTGAGATTTTTTTCTTTTAAAATAACCGGTTACACCTCAAAATAAACCGAGTTATTACCCTCAACCAAATCTCGCTGCTGCTCAAGAATATCAACTAAAAACTCCCGGCACGCCCTGACTCTGGCGGTAGACCTGAGGTCGACATGACTCAATACCCAAATCGCCCATGTCGGCGGGGCCAACGATAAATCCAATCTGCGCAGGTCTTCATTATCATCACCTATGTAGCAGGGTAATCGGGCCAGACCCATGTGATTTTGCACGCAGGCGAGCAAAGTTGTGATGTCGTTGGTATACATCGTTATTTTGGCATTTGGAAAGTGATCTTGAACCCAGGGCGGTTTTTCGGTGATGTCGGTCCACAGAATTACATCGTTGGGTTTGGGGTTTTTATTGAGGTATTTGACACTGCCATAAATGCCCTGACATAACGGCAGCACCTTTTTGCCAATCAAGTAATCCGGTGGTTTGGGGGTTAACCGCAGCGCAATATCGGCTTGACGTGCACCAAGGTCTGCCAGCCCCGACGAGCTGGATAACTGCAATTCAATGCACGGATAGGCCCGGTGAAAAAGCCGAAGGTGGGGGATCACCATCCGCGAAAGTATATCGTGTGCGGCAGTTAATTTAAGTTTACCCTTCAATTGGGTGTCTAGACCAAACACCCGTCGGTCAACCGCCTGTGCTTGCTCTTCCATAACTAACGCATGTTCATAGAGGTTTTCACCAGCCTGAGTCATCGCATAGCCATCTGCTAAACGGTCAAACAAACGGGTGCCCAAACCTTGCTCAAACGCCTGTATTCTACGGGCTACGGTGGTGTGCTTAACCCCCAGATCTCGACCGGCTCCACTGACTGTACGGGCTCGGCTTAAAGCCAGAAAATAACGTAAATCGTCCCAGTTCATTTTTATGCTCCAGTTACAACCAAGTAGAAGGGTGCGCTTCGCGCCAGGCTGTTGATTTAATCACATGTAGGTCGGGTTGAGGAGCTTGCGACGAAGCCCGACATTTGCAACCCGTTGATATTATGTACAATGTCGGGCTTCCTCGCTTCGCTCCTCAACCACGACCTACGATCGTCCAATCCGATTAAACCTACTACCCCATGCCGCAAAGCAAAAATCAAATAGCGGTTGTGCATTATTGCACATCAGTAGTGCTAAAACGATTATTTCCAGACCAAGGTGCACGGGGTAACATAGCGTCATCTCTTAAACAGCTGATTAAAAACAGCCGTTTAAAACCCAAATATTTAAGGATTCAATCATGTGTTCAGGACAACATAATCAACTAACGCTCATTGGTCACAAGCTCTGCCCTTACGTACAGCGCACTGTTATCGCGTTAAAAGAGCTGGGTATCGCCTTTAAGCGTATCGACATCGATTTGAACAACAAACCGGCTTGGGTTAAAAAGTTGTCGCCGCTGGGCAAAGTACCGGTGCTGGTGGTTGATGACGAAACGGTTTTGTTCGAATCCTCGGTGATCAACGAATACGTCAACGAGATTGGTGGCGGCAAAATGTTGTCTGACACGCCAGTCAAAAAAGCCAAAGAACGGGCGTGGGTCGAATTCGCTTCGTCTACACTGGCCAACGTTAGCCAACTATACAACGCCAAAGACGAGTGTAGCTTTACTGATGCCGTTAACGAACTACAAGACAAATGGGTTCACCTTGAAGAAAACTTAGCTCAATCGGGCTTTTTTAATGGCGAAGACTTTTCGTTGGTGGATGCTGCCTTTGCCCCGGTATTTCGCTATTTCGACGTATTTGAAAGGTTCGGTGATTTCGATTTCACCAACCGTTTCGCCAAAATCGAACAATGGCGCAAAGCACTGGGTCAACGCTCATCGGTTATCAATGCCGTGGGGCCAGAATATCAAGAAATGCTGACCAATTTTGTCGCGGCCAAAGAGTCATATCTTGGTGAACTGGCAAGTACCTACATTACCGCACTGGTAACATAATCGAAGAATACTTGGAGAAAGACAATGACAAAATTTACACAAAAATATGGTTCTTGGGCATTGGTTACCGGTGCAACTACAGGCATTGGCCGAGCCATCAGTGAACAACTGGCTCAGCAAGGCATGAATATCGTGGCAGTTGCGCGTAACGAAGGCAATTTGCAATCGTTAAAGCAAACCTTGCAAGATGACTATGCTGTTGACGTTAGAATCATTGCCGCCGACCTGTCTAAACCCGATGCCAACGAAATGATAGAACGGCAAAGCCAAGATTTAGATGTTGGTTTGCTGGTGGCCAATGCAGGAGTCGAAAACACTGGGCATTTCATCGAAAACGATCAACAGGCTGAAAGTCATTTACTGGCTTTGAACGTAGTCAGCCCCATGCAGCTGAGCCATAGTTTTGCCCAACGTTTTGCCAAACGGGGCAAAGGCGGGATCTTGTTGGTGTCTAGTTTGTTTGGTTATCAGGGCGTGCCGTATTTTGCCAACTACTCAGCCAGCAAAGCTTATATTTTGTCATTGGGCGAGGCATTGAACGTTGAACTCAAACCACTGGGTATCGACGTTACGGTATTGTCACCGGGCCTGACTAATACCCCGATGGCTGCCAATATTCCGGTGGATTTCAACAAAATGCCCATCACCAAACATGCACCAGAGGTAGTGGCTAAAGTGGGTTTGAATGCGCTAGGTAGAAAAGCCACTGTAGTGCCTGGGTTCATCAACAAATTCTATGCCTGGGAAAATCGCCTTATCCCGCGCTCATGGCCGGTCAAACTGTTTAACTTCTTAATTAGCCGGGCAAAAACCGACAACTGCCCAACAACAGACTTGCAAACCCAACGCTAAACAGAAGTGATAAAAGGAAACTATAAGGCACTATATCAGGCTCTATTGTCAATGCGTTGTTTGGCATTGGCAATGGCTTGATTGAATTTCTGTTCGAACACTTCTTTTGACGGCAATCCCGTTAAATACTCGGCTACATGAATGCTGCTTTTATCCAATTCTAGTAATTCAATTTGCTCTTGGTTTTTGTCTGAACATAAAATAATGCCCAGTGGCGGCAGTTCATCAGGCTCTTGTTCGTGTTTAGCCAGCCAGCGTAGATACAGTTCCATCTGGCCTTTATACTCGGCTTTGAACCGACCGATCTTTAAATCTATGGCTACCAGTCGTTTTATTTTCCTATTATAGAATAAAAGGTCAATGTAAAAATCATCTTGCCCGATTTGCAATCGCTTTTGACGGGCGATAAAAGTGAAACCTGCGCCGAGTTCCAGCAAGAATTGCTGCATTTCGCGTAAAATAGCATCTTCGATGTCTTTTTCGAGGTAAGTGTCATTGAGCTCTAAAAAGTCGAGTACGTAAGGGTCTTTTAATATCAAATCCTCGTTGACTTTACCCTGTTCTCTGAGCTGTGTGAGTTCAAGGACTATAGTGTCTTCGGGTTTTTTCGAAATGGCCGTACGCTCAAATAGTAGCGAGTCGATGCGTTCATTCAGGGTGCGAGTTGACCAGCGTTCTTGTACGGCCATAGTTATGTAAAACTCTCTTTTGAGCGGCTCGTCAATATAAATGAGAGACTTTAGATGCGTCCAACTCAATTGTCTCCGCACTGCGGAGACAATTTGTTCCTCTGCAAAAGATTCGGAAAATTTGAGGCAATGACGTAGCTGTTGTGAACTCCAGCCTTTACCAAATTGTACTGTAAGCGACTTTGCCAACCTTGCTATAACTTGCTTGCCATAATCTGCTCGCTCACTTTTAAGCACTTCTTGAGAAACCCGGCAGCCAACCTGCCAATATAATAAAGTCAACTCAGCATTTACCGCCACCGCCGCACGTTGTTTTGCGCTTTGAATCAGTGCCTTAATATCTGCTGCAAGATTGGTATCTATATTGGATTGGCTCATGGGATATCGCCCCTATTTACTTGTGCCGTTTGGCAGCGGTAATGACAATATTACATGATAAACTGCTGGATTAAAACCCAGTAGTTAATTGTCACCGATAACGGCAAATAACACGATAAAGTTTTTGATTGTCCTTGTGCGCAGCCAGTACTTTTTTCAACCGCTGTTTGGGGATCCCATATTTCATCGCCGCAATTGCACAGGCCATGGCGGCGATGGTGTCGGTATCATTGCCATAGGCCAGCGCTTTGTTCAGAGTGCTTTCAAAGTTTTTGCCATCAATAACCGCCTGCATGGCTGGTGGCACAGATTCTACCGCTTGTAGTGAACAATTATACTTTCGCCCAGCTTCGGGCATGAGCGCTTGGAGGTAGAGTTTGGGTAAGGAGTCGAGACTTTTGCCTTGTTTTGCTAAAAATACAGCCAGTGCGATGGTTACTGCGCCTGCCACAGCCTCGGGATGTTTATGGGTGAGTTGACATTGCAAAGTGGCGAGTTTTATCACCTGCGCAGCATCTTTACCATAACAACCAATACATGCCACTCGCATGGCAGCACCATTGCCGAACGAATCTTTACGAGTGGGTTTGTCTTGTAGAAAATCAGCTTGTCCGGCACCGTAGCCGCGTTGTGGCCCACTGAAAACCCCCTGCAATTGAACTTTTAAGTTCTTCAAACTGTGATCGCCACTGGCCAGCCAGTTGGCAATGCCCAGTGCCTGTTCGGTATCGTCGGTGTACGGGCCAATCGCGTTGCCGGTGACCATGCGCCCTTCGTACGGGCTGCCACAGGCATCGCCGATGAGGATGCCGGTTAGCACCGTTTGGAAACGGCAGCGGCTGGTGAATTTATTGAGAAAAGAGAATAGTGTCATGACCTTTTAAGTATAGGCCATTCTTCTGGGGCGGTTCGTTGAGTGCAGTGGCGTGATTGTATTATTTAACCCAATAATTGGGCTTTCGACGTTGATGAGAGACGGCAAGAATTAAGATGTGGTCGGGCTCTATTGAGTAGAGCAATTTGTAGGGAAACTTGTACAATCGGCATTTTCTTATATCATCCCGTTCAATAGGTAAAGCTTTGGGATATTGAGCTACTCTAAGCGCGGCTTTTTTGACTTCTTGTTTAAATCGACTGCCCAATCCTGATTCTTTATCTTCATAGTAATCAATGGCGTCTTTCAATTCTAATTGGGCAAACCTAGCGAACAATACTTTCATGTGATTACTCGGTGAATATTTCTTCCATGGGCACCGCTTCTAGCCGCCCTTCGCGGTAGGCTTTTAATCTTTTTTGAGCTTCATTAGCCCAAATATTGTCTATGGTTTGGTTGGGTTCATCAAGGCTTGCCAATAAACCTTCAATGATCACAAATCGCTCTTGTGGATCTAGCGCCAAGACTTTGTTGAGTAATTCTTTGCTGCCCATGATGATTTCTCCTGTTCTATTCTATTGAGTTTAACGTTTTGCTTCAGTCAATCAAAGTAGTTTTGGCGTTAACGATTGTCAAACCGACTAAATCCACAGCCTTGCGCACCGCATTATTTTGCCGACAAATCCCTGTAACCCATCAAAAAAGGCCGCCCAGTTAAATTGGCGGCCTTTATGTTTTCATGGATGGACTGTTGATTTTAAAGTCGACTAAACAAATCGTTCAATAACCTTGGCCACCGACTTGGCATCATTCATCACGTAAAAATGGACACCCGGCAGACCTGAGGCCAATAATTCATCCGTTTGTTTGATGGCGTGAGCGATGCCCAGTTCAACAACGTGTTTGGGATTTTCGAGTACTTCGTTGACAAAATCGTCTGGGAAGTTAACGTAGAAATGACGCGGGATTGACTGTAATTGTTTTACCGAACGGATGATTTTAATGCCCGGGATGATAGGGACATTAATATCTGCCGCTTGACACTCTTTGACAAAATTGAAGTAGTTTTTGTTGTCATAAAACATCTGGGTGGTGACATAGTCTGCGCCAGCATCAATCTTTCTTTTGAGGTTGACGATGTCGGTTTGCAGGTTTGGCGCTTCAAAGTGTTTTTCTGGATAACCGGCCACACCCACACAAAAATCGAGCTTGACACAGTCAGCTATCTCGTCAAGAAATTCACCGTTTTTAAGTTGGTTGACCTGTTCGACCAAATCACTGGCATATTGGTTGATCGTGCGGGTTTTGGAGATCTTTTTGTTGTAGTTGGGGCCATCGCCTTTTAACGCCAAGATGTTGTGAATGCCCAAATAATTAAGCTCTATCAGCGCATCTTCGGTTTCTTCTTTACTGAATCCGCTGCACAACAAGTGGGTGACGGTATCGATTTTGAAGCGGTTTTGAATAACACCGCAAATGCCGATGGTACCCGGACGTTTTTTGTAAATTCGTCTTTCGACAGTGCCATCTTCACGTTCGTTGTAAAACGCACCAGAAGGATGTGAGGTTACATCAATCCATGGCGGATTGTACGGCGCTAAAATTTTAACCACATCAACAATATCTTGAATTGAACGACCCCGTGGCGGCGGCACGATTTCAAAACTGAACAGCGGGTTAGTGGCTTTGTCTATATGTTCTATAACTTTCATGTTGTTCTCTTGCTTGCACGTTTGATTTTAATAATTATTTTAACTTCAATTGGGTGTCGATTAGGCAGCATGACTTTGCTGTGCCTGACCCGGCTCGTAGTCCAGGTTCGAGGCCAACCAGCGCTCGGCTTCTTCGAGCGTCAATTGCGCGCGTTTGGCATAATCAATCACTTGTTCTTCGGTAATTTTTGCTACCGCAAAATATTTCGATTCGGGGTGGGCAAAATACCAACCACTAACAGCAGCCCCCGGCCACATGGCGTAACTGGTGGTCAGTTGCATCCCAATGTTCTGTTCTACATTTAACATGTTCCACAATAAGCCCTTTTCAGTGTGCTCTGGACACGCCGGATAACCCGGTGCAGGGCGAATGCCTTGATATTTTTCGCGAATAAGTGAGTCGTTATCTAAGGTTTCGTCTTTGGCATAACCCCAGTACTTGATGCGAATTTGCTGATGCAGATATTCAGCCAGCGCTTCGGCCAGACGGTCACAAATCGCTTTAAGCAAAATGCTGTTGTAGCTGTCGTGATTGGCGTCATATTGTGCAACCAGTTCATCGGCACCAAATCCGGCTGATACCGCAAAGGCACCAATATAATCTTCAATGCCTGAATGCTCTGGTGCAACATAATCGCTCAAACAGCGGTTAAATTGGCCTGCGGGTTTTTTGCTTTGTTGACGTAACTGATGAATCACCTGCTTGACCTGTGTTCGTGCTTCATCTTCATAAATGGTGATGTCGTCACCGCTTCTATTGGCCGGGAACAGGCCAAATACCGCTTTGGCACCCACTGACTTGTTGGCGATGATTTGGTCGAGCATTTCGTTGGCATCATTAAACAAATCGGTGGCGGTTTCGCCAATTAATTCGTGAGTGAGAATTTTCGGATATTTACCCGTCAGCTGCCAAGTCATGAAAAACGGGGTCCAGTCGATATATTCACGCACCGTGGCCAAACACACATCATCGAGCACGGTTACACCAAGTTGTTGTGGTTTGACTGGGGTGTAATTGTCAAAGCTTACCGGCACACCATTGGCTCTGGCTTTTTTGAGCGAGATAAGGCTTGAACGCGGGCCTTTGGCGTAGTGACGCGCCCGAACTTTGTCGTATTCTTTGTCGATGCCAGCCAAAAATTCGGCTTTTCTTTCAGACAGCAGAGTTTGTACCACAGACACCGAACGCGAGGCGTTGGCAACGTAAACAACACCATGTTTGTAATGTTGTTGAATTTTCACTGCGGTATGGGCTTTTGAGGTGGTCGCACCGCCAATCAATAACGGAATGGTGAAACCCTGACGAGTCATTTCTTTGGCAACGTGTACCATCTCATCTAGCGATGGGGTGATAAGGCCTGACAAACCAATCACATCGCACTTTTGTTCTATGGCGGTCTGCAAGATTTTTTCACAAGATACCATCACGCCCAAGTCGACGATTTCGTAGTTGTTGCACTGCAATACCACACCAACAATGTTTTTGCCGATGTCATGCACATCGCCTTTCACGGTTGCCATTAAGATTTTGCCGTTGGTGCTGATCTCAGTTTTTTCGAGTTCGATAAAGGGTTGTAAATGCGCCACCGCCTGCTTCATTACCCGGGCAGATTTAACCACTTGAGGCAAAAACATTTTGCCTTCGCCAAACAGGTCACCTACCACGTTCATGCCGTCCATCAAGGGCCCTTCGATAACGTGCAGTGGACGCTCGGCTTCAAGCCTTGCGGCTTCGGTATCTTCAACAATGTAGGTGTTAATACCTTTAACCAACGAATGTTCAAGACGTTTTTTGATGGGCAATTCGCGCCAGCTCAAATCCACGGTGCTGCTGTTGGTTCCGCCTTTACCATTGTATTTTTCAGCCATGGTGAGCATTCTTTCGGTCGCGTCATCATCGCTGTTTTGAATCACGTCTTCTACCGCCAAACGCAAGTCTTCGGGGATATCGGCATAAATGGCCAATTGTCCGGCGTTGACGATACCCATGTCCATACCCTGCTTGATACAGTGATATAAGAAAACGGCGTGGATCGCCTCGCGTACGGCGTTATTGCCCCTAAATGAGAAAGAAACGTTAGACACACCGCCCGAGATCATCGCGTGTGGCAAAGTGCGTTTGATTTCGCCTGTTGCTTCAATAAAATCAACTGCGTAGTTGTTGTGTTCTTCAATACCGGTGGCCACGGCAAAGATATTGGGGTCGAAAATAATGTCTTGTGGCGGAAAGTTCAGCTCATCCACCAGTATTTTATAAGCGCGTGTACAGATTTCTACTTTGCGTTCTTTAGTGTCTGCCTGACCCACTTCATCAAAGGCCATAACAATCACTGCCGCACCATAACGGCGCACCAATTCGGCCTGACGGCGGAAGTTGTCTTCGCCTTCTTTAAGGCTAATGGAGTTAACAATCGATTTGCCTTGAACGCATTTGAGTCCGGCTTCTAGAATGTCCCATTTCGATGAGTCAATCATCACGGGCACTTTGGCAATGTCTGGCTCACCGGCAATTAGATTCAAAAAGCGGTGCATCGCTTCTTGCGAATCAAGCATGCCTTCATCCATGTTGATGTCGATGATCTGCGCGCCGCTTTGCACCTGTTGCAGGGCTACAGAAATAGCATCGTCGTAACGGTCTTGTTTGATCAGCTTTTTGAATTTGGCTGAGCCGGTCACGTTGGTTCGTTCACCCACGTTGACAAACAATGAGCTGTCTTCAATGGTTAATGCTTCAAGACCCGACAAACGACAGGCCACTTTAATATCGGCTTTGGCACGCGGTTTAATTCCGGCTACTACTTCGGACATACCTTGAATATGTTCTGGAGTAGTACCACAACAACCACCGACGATGTTCAACATCCCTGATTCAGCCCATTCTTTGATATGAACATTCATATCGTCAGGCATCAGGTCGTATTCGCCAAAGGCGTTGGGCAAACCGGCGTTGGGGTGAGCAGAAACAGCGCATTCGCTGATACGGCTTAACTCTTCAACATATTGACGTAATTCTTTGGGCCCCAATGCACAGTTCAAACCAAAGGATATCGGTTTGGCGTGGGCCAGCGAGTTGTAAAACGCTTCGGTAGTTTGACCTGACAGAGTACGGCCAGAGGCATCGGTGATGGTGCCCGAGATCATTACCGGGTAACGTTTACCTAGGTCGGCATAAACCTGCTCGACTGCAAAAACAGCCGCTTTGGCGTTAAGGGTGTCGAATATGGTTTCGATAAGAATGATGTCTGCACCGCCTTCAATCAAAGCATGTGTTGACTCGATATAAGCGTCTTTTAGTTCATCAAACGTGACATTACGATAAGCTGGGTCGTTCACATCTGGAGATATTGAACAAGTACGGTTTGTTGGACCAAGCACACCGGCGACAAAACGGGGTTTGTCAGGGTTTTGTGCGGTGAACTCATCAGCAATTTCGCGGGCCAGTTTGGCCGATTCAAAGTTAATGTCTTTGCTGATGGCTTCCATGTCGTAATCGGCCATGGCAATGGTGGTGGCGTTAAACGTATTGGTTTCGATGATATCGGCACCGGCTGCCAGGTATTGACCATGAATGTCTTTGATGGCTTCGGGCTGAGTCAATGACAATAAGTCATTGTTGCCTTTTAGGTCGCTTGGCCAGTCGGCAAAACGTTCACCACGATAATCCTGCTCAGAAAACTGATAGCTCTGGATCATAGTACCCATAGCACCATCGAGCACCAAAATACGATTGGCCAGTTGCTGCTCTAGTAAGCCAAATGACTTTGATTGCTTTGCTGTTTTATCTAAAAGTGGGTTTGTCAAAAGCCTGTACTCCAATAACCTGTTCTACGCCGATATTTACCATTGCGTTATGCAATAATTGGGTTTCAAATTATTCACAAGAATAATAGAAACCTAAACACCTAACATTGTAGGCGTTTAGACGTCTAAAAGGAAGAGGCAAGCACAAACTATCTTAAATCAAGTGGATTATGACTGTGGCAAACAATTTTGTGGTAGTAACGAAGGTATTTTACCGGTTGCGTAATAGGCCAGCAGGCCAAGCCATTCTTTGGTGGCCATGTCCAAGTTACTCAAGTGTCCAGAAAACGACCAGCTTAAAGTTAAGGAGTGGCCAGGCACAGTCCAATGATCGACAGGGTAGGGCAGCATCGGCCATTGTTGTTGGCAAAATAGCCCGACTGAGCGTGGCATATGCCATGCGGTGGTGATCAATATCCAGTTTTCACCCTTGCTGGGTTTGACCATTTGATGGCTTAAGCTGGCATTTTCGGCAGTATTTCTCGCTTGTGTCTCAAACAGGATTTTACTGACATCCAGACCTTGGCGTTGGTACAGGCGTTTGGCGACATCCGCTTCTTTGTATTGTTGATTAGTCAGGCTGCCAGTGCCACCGGTAAACACCAGTTTAGCCTGTGGATAGCGTCTGGCCAAATCCATAAAAGCTAAATTTCGCTCGACGCTGCCGCCAAATTCTTCTTGCTGCCAATAATGGCTGCTAAACGCGCGCTCCGAACCGGATAAAACGATAATACCGTCGACTTTTTCAGGTAATTTGGGATTAGTGACAAAGCGTTGTTCTAGGGGGAGCAACATCCATTGTCCTATCGGTAGTATGGTGATGGAGAGCATCAGTACAGCAAACACCGAAAAGCACTTTTTGGCTGGACCATAATGGTTACGTAACAACAAAATCCAGCCGACAAGCATCAATAATACCAAAATCGAAGAGGGCGCGACGAATACCCACAGCGATTTGGACAGCCAATAAAACACTGTATCCATTAATTTTTAACCCCAATTATTTTGTTATCAAGCGTCGTTGTCGCGTTGTTATATGCAAATGCAACGCGCGATTCTAACAAGAATAGCCTCCGGTCTGAAACAATTCGTCACTTTTTTGTGGTTGTTTGTTATCCATCCGGGTGTTTATATGGTTTATCGATGTAAAAAGGTAAGCTCAGCCATGCTCAAAGCTATTAACCGGTTTTTAAAACAGCTTTCACCCGAACAACAACAGCAAACCAACCCGCAAAGTGTCGAACTGGCTACGGCTGTATTACTGTTTGAGATCATGCGTGCTGATGACGATTTTAATGTGGCTGAACAGCTTGAAGTCAGAACTTTGTTAAAGCGGCATTTTAACTTAAGTGATGACAAAGTTGAGCAAATGGTCAACGACGCGGGGCAGCAGGCCTCGCAAGCCACCGATTATCATCAGTTTACTCGCTTAATCGTCGAACATTACAGCATTGAACAGCGCAAGGATATTGTTGAATTGTTGTGGCGAGTAGCCTATGCCGATGACAATCTCGACAGTCACGAAGAACATTTAATCCGTCGTTTGTCCGACTTACTGAGATTGCGTCACAGTGAGTTTATACAGTGTAAATTAAGAGTTTTAAAGTAATTTACTTGTAAATCAATAGTTTATGTATTTATTTAACTAAAGTAACTTCCGTTAAGTGTCAGTATAAGTGTCAGTTTCAACATTCAATTCAATGGTGAATTCGGGCATCACCTGATCTGCTTCATCTAATGCGGTTCTGATAGCGCTCTCAAAATCCAGTTTTGACAGCTTCATTTCGTCCAACTCGTGCTGCATCACACCGATTTTTATTTT
Organism: Algicola sp.; assembly: GCA_013216025.1. Taxonomy (GTDB): domain Bacteria; phylum Pseudomonadota; class Gammaproteobacteria; order Enterobacterales; family Alteromonadaceae; genus JABSOG01. The sequence continues at coordinate 54,551 of JABSOG010000010.1, forward strand.
CATTTGGCTACCTCTATGCTGTTATGGTGCAACCACCGCTTTGATGTCATCAGACGACAAACCGCTTTCAGCAACCATTTCTATAATTTCACCGGCTGCGATTAACGATGCGCGTTCGCCCATGCCGTCTTTCATTAGCAACATTCTGATTTCCCCTTGTAGCGCCATCACTTTTTCTTGTTTTTCATTCACAATTTATTCTCCATCCAGACCGAGTCTGGGGTGTTATGCCGCACTAGCGGCGGTTGGGTTTGCCAATTTTTGACTCTGCGCGTGCAGCTCAACAGCAATGGTAAACGCCGTCTCAGATTTGCATAAATCACAGATGACAGAATGCTTGCCGCCATCTACCACTTTTTCAGACGGAATGTTGCAACTCAAATGCTGCCCGCAACCATCTTTTTGGCATGTTACGTACACATGGTTTGCCATGTTAAAGTCCTCCAATCTGGTTAGTCTTCGTGCGTTACAGTATCAAATAATTTTTGGGCTGCTGCTCTATCATTTACGGCCCTATCCAAAAACGGCCTAAATGCTCCACTAACGACACGAGTCAAACCATCGATATTTTGGTATTTTTCGCCGTCTTGGTTTTCAATATCCAGCGCCCAAAGGTCATTTTTTAAAAGCTCAAGCTGCACACTTTTGCAATAACGAGACAATGCGCTCAGCATCTGATCAACAGTAAAGCCCGAATATTTAAACATTATCTATCCTCTTTGGTTAGTTTCGGTGCGTATAAACTAAAATTCAGCTGATTTATGCCAAACTTCCAACACCCTACCTTTGTATTTAATATAAGCCCATGGAAGACCAATATATTTATCATATGCCAAAAGCGCATCATCAAGAGTTTCAAAATTCTCGATGTATTTAATGTCTCTTTCGTTGCCGTCATTCTTACCGGCTACCACTGTAAATTTTTTCATTGAATCCCACTGGGGTGTTTTGGCGCACTTGGCGCCATAAATGTTTAGATGGCGCCATCTTTCAAAATATGTAGCCAACTGGTTAGTTTTTCGGTTATTTAGGTAGGTACCAATGCTTTTTAATTGACCCACCAATCGATGTGGCATTGATGATCACGCCGTCATAAATAAACTTTGGTATCCGCGAAATGTTCCACAGAAACATGATGGCAAACAAAATAGGCGCAAAGATGATCATTGTAATACGCCGCGCGAAAGCATTTTGTATTTTCGCTATGCCCGGGACCGTTGTCGTTTTGTTTTTGACCACATGCAACAACAGCCCATTAGTCCCATCTGTAGCTATTTTGGCGCTACACACAACAGGGTTGCCGGGACAATTGACCCTAATCTCTCGGTCGCCGTTTAGCCGGCGGGTGATTGCATTTAGCTCATTGATATCCAATTTATAGCCCCTCTTTGGTTTTGCGCTATTAAACGCTACTACCCACAAAACCCCTTACGGGGCAATGTGGGGGCCATCTTGTGGAGAGCAGCCTCTGGGGTGTTTTGATGCGTTTAAGCACCGTGAATTTTGTAACGTATGCGTAACGGTGACACGGTCACGCCGCGATTAATCCGGTACTGTCACCGGTCTTTCGATTAATCAATAAATGCTTGTGCCGGTTCACGGTTGGGCGTGACATGTTGATTTTTTTCGCTACCGTGGTCACCGTGGTTTTTTCACCGTCTGCCCGCATTTGCTTCACCGCTGCAATCAATTTATTTTCTGTCGCTGCTACCTGCTTTTTATTTGTAACGTATGCGTTTAGGGTATTGTTTTCGCTCGGCACATCGGCGGGATCAGCGTCAGGCGGTAAATACGATATCCCCATCAAATCCAAGGGCTTGTGCAAACCGAGCTGGAATATTGCGTGCTTCCACATGCGATAGTCTCGGTGGTAGAGCCGCTGGAAGCGATTAAGCCCCTTTTCAAACGCCAACCCAAACATGCAAAAGGCACACCCGGTGCGCTGCTCCGGCTCAACCAAGCGGCCTTTTTTATTTGTTACCCACTTATAGGCATCGGATATACTCAAATCAAACCGCGCTATGTATTCGGTCACATCCTCCGGGGTCCAAAACAGCATGGGGGCAGACCGGGGTTTTTTGGCATCAAACGCATTACACACCACATTTTTGCCACGCTGTCCCCCTTCTGCCGCCATAATGCCCTGAATGGATTTAAACCCGGTTTTCTTGGCGTAGGTATCTAAGGGTTCTTTTTTTAAGTGATCACAACACAATTCACTGACTTTGATGTCTGCTCGGGTCAGGTAACGGTATTTATTGGGCAGCATGGACGCTTTGTTAAAGTCGCCATTTTTTTTGACGCCGGTATCATAAAGCCGTTTTGTTTGTGCCCAGTTAGGGTTATATTTTTCTACCGTCAATATCCGCACTTCCCGTGCCACGGTTTTACTCACCACGGCAAAGCCATCCTCTTTAATCACGCGTTCAAACGACTTTTTGGGCTTAACAATAATCACTTCGCCGCATCGAGTGATGCGTTGGCCATCAACTACAGAGTTTAGCCCCTCGTTTTTTACCCGCCGCATAAACCGCTTAATGTCTTTCAATTCAAGGCCGGTATCGCTGAATACGGCGGGCACATCCGGATACATGGACCACACGATGTTTAACAACGTTGTGCTATCCCGCCCAGCACTCCACGCGACATACACGTCACCGTCATGGGCTTCATACCATTGACGAATGCGCAATTTTGTCATTATAATTTTGGCGTCAAGGTCCAGACTTTGGCGCTGGGCAAACTTGGCTTTTTCAGATAGCCCCATGGGGATGGCGATCATGGTTATTGTCCTTTTCGTTTACTTCTACCCACCAAGCCCGTTATATCGACAGGCTCAGTGCGGTTATGGTGCAAAAGCGACTACCAATCGCCGCCAGACAATTCCGGTAACATTGGCACACCAGCTAAATTAACAGCGCGTTGTCGCTGCGGGTCTTGCCCCTGCCCTTGATGGGTTTCACCCAATATGATACAAATGCCATCATTCGCAGAGTAATAAGAGGCATCCGGGAACACCTCTTTAATACCTTTAATCGCCTCTTGTAGTTTTTTTGTGGCCCTAACATACATGGCGGCGTGCTTTGGGCAATGCTTTAACAACAAGCTTTCAGCATCTTGCTCGCCACTTTCAACGATATCGTCGACTTCACTTTGATTAAAGGTCATCTTTTCCTAGCCTCATTAAATGTTTATTTATTACTGACGAAACCGCAATGAAGCGGCTCGTGGGTGTTACGGTGCAAAGTAAAACTTTACACCATATAAAGGGTTAACCGCCGATCACGATATCCAAACCGTCTGCCGGGTCGATTTCCAACGCATTGCAATAACGCACGTATTCAACCACGTCTAAACGCCGCTCTTGATTTTCAATCTTGCCGATGAATGAATGCGGCGTGCCAAGGATTTCAGCCAAAGAGCGCATGGTGTGGCCCTTCTCTTTACGTTTGTCCTTCAACCAAGCTGTCAACTTTACATTTTCGTCTGAAGCAACTGTTTTACCCATCATAATATAGCCCTTTAAAGTTAAGTGTTTTTCCACTGACTTAAGCCCAATGAAGGGCCTGAGTTGGTTATTATCGTGGTAAGTAAAGTTAGCCTACGGGTTCACTATAATAGTCATCAGCGTTCACATGCACCCAACTGCCATCGGCAAATTTAAGGCTTGAAACCCCATCACTGCGGTCTGTCATCACACAAAAACCACCGGCAAATTGAATCAAGTCAAAACCTAAACTTCTATCCATTTTCTCTTTGGCAATGGTTAAACCCCTTTCCATTCTCTGGCCAAAGGTCAAATCACTGATTTTGTTTATTTTTTTAATTAACTTACTCAATTTTGCATTCATGATTTTTGTCCTGGTATCTGGTTAAAAGAAGCGGCTACACGATTCCCTACGTTAATGACTGCCGCTTACTGGGTGGTTTAAATCAACTTTGATTTACCTTGCTGTTAAATCAAAGTTGATTTAAACTAAGTGAATATTAAATCAACTTTGATTTAATTACAAGTAAAAACGGAAAATATTTAAATCATTTTTGATTTAAATGATTTTGTGGTTAAATGCGCAGGTGGATAGATGACAATAACAGTGACAATGCCAAAAAAACCGACAGAGCACAGCGAGTTTGCGGAGAATGCCAGAAACTATATAAAGGCATTGCGGGATAATGCCGGGGGTGCAAAACCATTTTTTGAGCTGGTGCACGATAGGGAACCCGTAAAGAATGAAAGCATCACATTCAATAACCAAATCAATAGGGGCAATTATTCTGCCGAGTTGGTGGGGATGCTTGTGGACAAGCTTAACCTTGAGAGTGTGACCCTCGGAGAACTTTACAAGGGTTATAAATCAAAGTTGATTCAACAGCCTGAGCAACAATTGATTGAGCAAAGCAATAAATAGAAAGACCCTTCTTTTCAGATACTTACCTCATTTGCATCAAAACAATATTTAAAAGTGTTTTGATGCAATTTCCCCCGCAAAAACGACTTGGCATAAACAGCCAGTACTATCTACAACCAATCAACTGACCTCAAACACCTCATAACACCGTAGACCCATTCGGCGAGTACCAGGGCGCGGGGGTGGGGGTGGGCACTCAGTGCCGAGTACCGATGACCCACAATTTGGTGACTGCTAATTGTGGGTTTTGATTGTATGATTAAAGGGCGTCACACATTGACGCGACTGTTTCGGCCAGCGGAAGGCCATTTTTTTGGTTGGTAGGGGTGGGTTATGTGGCATGATTTTTTGGATTCGAACTGGTTTTGGTTGGGGGTCGCCGTAGTGTTTGCGGCCTGCGCCACGGTGTTGTCGTTTTTTCTGTAGTCTATTTACCCTATAGCCAACAATCACCCGCTTTGGCACTATGGACGCCGATAAAAACCAAAGGAAAAAGCAATGGCCACATTTTTTGTAATCGTTGAAGATAATGACGGCCATCAGCCGTTAATGCAATCAATCCCCGGTGACGGGATAAAGCCATTTATGTCGCTTTTTGAAAGTCAGGCTGAAGCGGTGGCAGGAGCAAAAGCTCAAGGCGTGGTGAGGTTTGAGGTTTTTGAGGTTGGCAAGGGGGTTAAAATCGACACCTGATGCGCTACACTCATTAAATGCCAAAATTGAGAGTCAGACACATACAAGACCCCGGTACTGTCATGCGGGGTTATCCCAGCGGGTTGTCGCTGTGCGGGTTTCGGTATCACACCGTGCCAGCTGCTGAGTCGAGGCCGTGTAAGTTGTGCGCAAAAAAGCAGGCGCACATTGATAGAGCGGTCGCCAATGAAGTGTAAACACTGTGGGCAATTGCTGTACGCGCCCATCAAATGGGTGGCATCGGATTTGATTGACTTGGGGATTGTCCACCTGAGTTGCTGGCAACAATGGTGCGCAAAAATACCCGCGTATAGCGACGACCCGAATGTGATGATGGGCGACTACTACGACACGATGACCGGGGTTGTGCTGTCAGATTATGAAACTCGGATGCGGTTTTACAACGGCGAATGGGGCACGTTAATGCCCGTCACATATACAGCGGGTCGATAACGCACCACTTGCGTTCCTTTTGTTGCTGAATCACCATTTTAGCGGTCGGCCCATTTCCCCGCACGCCTAAGCAAGCACTCAATGGCCATAGCGGTTTGTTGCTTCAAAGGCCGCTTGCGGTTCTCAATGTTCATGACCTGCTTGTAGTTACCCCACCCAAGCGCCAAGGCTAAACCGCCCTGAGACAACCCAAGTTTTTCCCGTGCCGTAACTACGCTAAGCGCTTTTTTCCGGCTTCCTCCCATTCGTTCAAGGGGGTTTCAACGTGATGAAAATAATCATTGGAGCCGTGAAACTCACCGTCAGTCCAAAAGCGGCAAACCTCTAGGGTTTTCTCGGCGTCGTCATCAGATAATTCAATGTCCATACCGTTCTCAGCATAGGCTTGTAGGGCTTCAACGCTGGCTAGGTTAATAGCGCGAAATTCTTCGGCGGCAGAGTCTAAAACGGCTTCGGCAACATCAAATAAAGTGGTCATGGTCAGTATCCTTGGGGTTTGTTTTTGTGGGGTTGTCCTCACTTCTTGATACTAACTATAAGAACTTTGTTCTTAATTGTCAAGAACAAAGTTCTTATTTCTTAAAATAAATAGAAACGCATCACTTGCGGGGGTTAGCGGGCAATCGCGGCGGCCCGCGCTTTTTCAGCGTCTTCAATCGCAATCCACTTGGCCACATTGACGGCTCTTTCTTTTGCCCTCACGGCCAACTTACCGGCTCGGGTG
>JABSOG010000099.1 GCA_013216025.1 Algicola sp.
TGTTTGAACATCGGGGGCAAACAAATCCATTTGGCCATCGCAACTTTTCCAAATATTGTAGGCAAGATTGGTCATCATGAAACCAATCAACAAATTGGCCCCATGTTTTAGGATAATCGACACCTGCTATTAGTGTTTTCGACGAACGGCTCATCACTACATATTGACACGGGTGGAGCTAAGTGGATACCCCTTATTTACATCTACCGGTTATGCTGGTGTTAAATCCCCAGCCCCATTCTCAATGGACAATGCCGCAAGGATCCCCCAAGAGGTGGCTTTGGAAATGTTTTTATCTCGAATAAATGCTTGGGGGCCAGAGACCACCAAAGCCATTTTTGTAGAAAAAATCAATATGGAAGCAATATGGAAGCAATAACCGCAGATTGGTTCGTAACCCTTGCGGATCAAACACAAACAGACGAAAAGCAGCTCAAGTTTGAGCATGATATTTGCAGTTTTGTCGAAAGTAACCAAACTTCAAAACAGCCTTTAAGTGACAAAGCAATCGTAAGCCACCATGCTCGGTTACAACAAATGCAAACTGACATTTTCAAATCGGCTGGTGTCTCGATTAAAAACAAGCTAGATCTAGCTGAGTACGCAAAATTTAAACTGTACATCCGAAATAGCGTAGTCCCTGATATAACCTTCATCAAGACCAATCCTAGCCAACTTTTGAGGCGCTATGTTGAGCCACTTGCCAAAGTATACTAAAAAAATTGCCCCCAAAAGGGATAGAAACATCTGACTGTTTGCAGCTAACTTATTATACTAGGATATACATATTATGAAAAATAGGAACTTTCCGTTTTTTGTGCTGTGCTTGTTTCTTTGTCCCCACTCGCATCGGCCAATATTGTCTCAGATTCGTCTGCTAATCTTTTTTCAAACCAGACCTACGTATTTACTAGCACATTTAAAATGAATTCATTTGATAGTCAACAACTCAATTTGGATCCAAATGCCAAAGATGCTGCCATTGTGGAGGTGACCGTTCGCAAGGCACCTGATAAATTCAGTCCCCATATCTGTAGTTGCATGGCGCTATCCAAGCTCAAAAAAATGTTGCCGCAGAAACTTTTAACCCCAGGTTTTTCCACCCGGAAGAGCTATTGTCATCCAGCCCATTTAAATATCAAAAACATATATAATCCGCTGTTTTAGAACGTTTTATTCTGATACCTTCGCCTCAGAAAATGGCCATTTCAGCCTAGGTTTACTATAATTATGTACAGTGGTTAATATTCATCTATCGAAATAAGGCGCACTATTATGGACCTAAATCAACCCAGTATTATTACGCTTCTCAACGGCAAAGAAACGATAGAATATGACGAACAACTCGCCGGTAAAATAACCCTTTTAGCAGCGCAAATTAACGCCGCAACCTATTTGTTTTTAAAGTTGCTCGGAGAATTTGACAGGCGGGCTGGTTGGGCAGGTGACGGTATTCGCTCTTGCGCCCATTGGTTGGACTGGAAATGCGGTATTGCAGGCTGTGCGGCACGAGAAAGAGTGCGTATAGCACATTGTTTGGATGAATTGCCGCTTATCAACAAAGCATTTGAAGCGGGAGAGGTCAGTTATTCTAAAGTGCGCGCCATGACACGGGTAGCAACAAATGACAATGAAGAGTATTTACTGATGATCGCACAACATGGTACCGCCAGTCATATAGCGAAACTGGTGCGTAAATATCGACGGGTTGAGAAGAATATGGATTTGGAACAGCTGGAAGCATTGCAGCAGTCTCGTGAGTTCAACTACTTCCAAGATGATGATGGTATGTGGGAGATCCGTGCAAGGCTACCTCAAGATGAAGGCGGTTTGGTCATTAAAGCGATTGATGAGATTATGAGGCAACAAGACAAACCTCTGAATAAACCCCTTGAATGTGTCGAAAAAAATGTTGCCGCGGAAACAAATTTTTCCAAGCCCGAGCCGGAAATTATGGAAACCTGTAATTTTCCGCAAAAATGTACCGATGCGTTTTGTGCCATGGCAGAACACTACCTCGCCAGTGCAACTGATGAGAATCCTAAAACCCTCGCTGGCCATGAGCGCTGTCAGGTTGTGCTTCATCTTGATGTAGAAACGCTCAAACACGAACATTGTTGTGAGCATAGCGGCTGTAATGACCAACACCTTGGCCCACTTCACAGACCACATAGCTTGGGCGACCAATGGATTGACCCCCAAAACGCCAAACGTCTTAGCTGTGACGCCAGTTTGCTCACGGTGCTTGAAGACGAAGATGGCAATGTTCTCAATATAGCCAGTAAAACCCGTACCATACCGCCTATGCTCAAGCGTGCCTTGGATGTCAGGGATTCAACCTGTAAATTTCCCGGTTGCTGCGAATCGCACTATGTTGATTTTCATCACATTCAACACTGGGGTGATTTAGGCGAAACCAAAAAGGGCAACCTAATCAAACTCTGCCGCTTTCACCACCGGGCACTGCATAACGGTCTGTTTGATATTGAAGCGCAAGGGGACGAGAATAACCCTACGTTCATATTTAAAACAGCAACAGGCAAAGTGATGGAACCAAACCCCAAGCTACCCCAGACAGAAAAAACGACAGTAACTGGTGCTATTAAAGACTTTAAACGGCAATGGCCGAATATAAACACCCGTACTGGTCGCACCCTTTGGCAAGGAGAAGGAATGGACTACAGCATGGGGGTGGATAGTTTGCTTAATCGGCGTAACGGGCCAGTTGATTATAAATAAATTTGGTACTTGATGGTTGACTTGAACGCCGAGTAAAATCAAGAAAAATTACCCACCAAAGTAAAATATAGAACTGTAACTCTTTGATTTTATTGCTAAGAGGCAGTTCTTCCCCCCTCCCCTTTCTCTATCGTTAATACAGCAAAACCAATGCTCATTTCATATTGGTGATGAAGTGGGTGTATTCGTTTCTTGCGGGCAGGTACCTCGCGTTGTCTTTTATACCGACTGTGAATACAGTGTTATCAACAACAGTTGCATAATAAATAGAGTGTTGTTGAATAACTATTGAAGACGGTTTTCACCAGCTTACTCACAACACAACTATATGAATGTAACGCAAAGATCAGCCGTTAACATTAGAGTGACTTTTGTGATAGAAAAAAATAATATTAACGTCCTATACTCCCGCAATATGCTAGGATTAAAGCCTTAAAACCAATCGGTACTTAGTGGTGCAATTAACAACACAAAGAAAAATAGATTTTGTCATTTCTTCGATACTTGCCACCGCCATTTATTCAACACTATCTTCTATTCCCTTCATTACCAAGGCGTTCAATCAATGGGCATTTTTTTATCGTGACTTAACTAGCTGGGTTCAATTTACGATTATCGTTGCTGGCAGTGCGATTGGCATGAGGCTTTTGATTCGAACAGGTAATTACCCCGCCGACCATGGTTTGCACGCCCCAGCACATCTTGCAGCCCACCGCTTTGCACCAGTACTAAACGCCATTATCGTATCAACTTTGCTGCTGTTTTCCCAAATGAACCTACACAAGATGGCAGGTTCTTATGCAACATCATTATTTGTACTCGGCGCAATATTAGTAGGCATAGTAATTAGTTCACGAGCTTTACTAACGTTATTGACCTCTTGCTTTTGCTTTAACAGTCAAGAGAAAGCACAAAGAAACGTTACAACAGCACCTATCAAGAACAAAATACAAGATAAGTTTGAAAGGGTGAAAACCGCACAGCTTTTAGCTGAAAAAATGCTGCCTTCTGCTGCTGGGGTACTTAAGAGACAGGCACTGATCGGACCTTATGGTGCTGGGAAATCGAGTGTATTGAACCTTGTAGAAGAACATATAGTGCAAAGCAAATATGGTAGAGAGTGGTTATTCGTACGATTTAACGCATGGGGTAGAGCGGATGAAAGTCAAAATGTACAAGGTCTAATACTTGACTCTATTATTGATGAGCTGGCAAAGATAGCGGCAGTTGCAAGTATTAAATCAATACCACAACATTACCTAGCGGCATTAAGAGATTTGCATTCAAGCACAAAGGTTTTGTCCTACTTTATGAGCGAGGGTTTAACAGAGACAGAGCATTTGGCCCGACTGGATAGATTCTTAAGTCACTTAGGGATTAAAGTCTGTGTATTTATAGAAGATATCGACAGAAACAAAGACGCTTACGATAACTGCAACACCATAGCACCACTACTTGACAAATTAGACCATACCCTGAATGTTCATTTTATTTTTGCCATTGGCTATAAACTCCAATTATCCGCCATAATCAGTCGAATTACTGACTACCGTGAAGATCTTCCGTCGCTAGATTGCACGCACATCCTTAAGCAATTCGTGAAAGAAAAACACCAGTTAGCCTATGATAGAGGCCTAACACTATTCTACGAAAGCAAGCATCAAAATTCATGGGCGCTTGCGGAAAATAGAAAATATGCTTTCGACAAAACAGCGATGAATGGCGTTGACATTTTGGCCTGCATAACACCGTTAATTGACACCCCACGAACATATGTAGCAGTAACCACTGAAGTAACGACAAAATGGTCCGCTTTAGCTGGCCACTTCAACTTTGATGATTTATTGATACTGACAACACTCAAACACAGTGAACCCGCAGCGCTTGATTTTATCCATCAAACTATTAAAGCCCTAAGATACTGCCCCGGCGATAGCCACGAAACGCTATCAAAGAAATGGGCTGACATCGACAAGAGCGACAGATTCAATGACGGCGTAAATGCATTAGCTCTAGTAAATCACCTTTTCCCAAAATAGAGAAAAACAGCAAACGGCGACGCACTTACTAGGCCACAATCCATTGCCTACACCAAAGGGAAAATAGATTACTGGGTTACCTTTCAGCAACCAGCTGCCAGCTTGCCCACAGCTTCATTGGACAACGAAGTTTTTGAGCGACTAATAAAATGGAATAATGATATAAAATCACAATCAGGTGAAATTAAAGACAACCGAGAGTTTATTGATGAGTTATTGAATGATGAAATTTTGGTACAACACACAATGGATCTTGCTAAATGCAGACAGAGTTATTTTGAACCACGATTATTCATTCGAATACTGGAACTTATGCAACAAAGTGCAACCAAGCTGACGCATGAAGAATTTAAGCGCTACCAACCCTTTTATACCAACCCTCAATACGGTGTACTTCAAGCGATGTACAAGTATGTAAAGTCAATTGATGATCAAATACCCAACACAATCGACTACACAAAACCCAGTGACCTTGAGAAGAATCACGTAATTTGGGCAATGCAAAACTCAATGGCTTATTTATGGATGTGGTCTGTAGCAACATCCAAACCAGCAGCACGAACGATTAGAGATGTTTTTTTAGAACAAGTTGAAAGCCAGAAAGATTTTGAACAAATATTCCTTACCAATGAACTTAGCTTGAGCTATTTATTGGACACCGTGCTACTTGATTTTGTCTCTGAATTTAAAGCGGTTCAAGACTACGAAAAGATAAACGAGGAGGAAGTACAGAAAAATACAGAACTACACGAACGACTGTTCAAGTGGCTGAATAGATCACAATTATCCGATCAAATGCATTTCATTACCTATATGAAGTTATTATGCAAACCCAATACAGATAAAGGTTTTGAATTCGATTCTCTTGCATTTTAAATGCTGACAGAGCAGCAAAAGATAAAAGTAATTAACTTGTCCAATAACCCAAACATAAATGGCATAGACCAGCAAGAGCCTCAGCGAGATGTGTTCCGATCCGCCCTGACTGTGATTGCCGTGCGGAGCCTCCGTTCCTCCAGCCCCTAACAAGACCACAGAAGAAGCGATTCAACCATCCCCGATTATCTCTCAAACATTCCCTTTACCCGCTGCTCCAACCAACCACCTTTCTGAGCTTTAGTAATTTTGGCCAATTCTACCGAAGCTTTGTCGTAGCTAATCAAGTTATCGAGTATTGCCTGATAAATCTGATCTGCCCTTTTACGCCGTTTTATTGCATCACCTGCATCCAAAAAAGCTTCCATTGCGCTAAGCAACCAGCCCAACCACTTTGATTGGGATTTTGAGCCATCCAACTGGCCTTGCATGACTGACAACTGCTTGTTTAACCGCTGTTCTATCAGGTGTAATTGGGCTTGAATCAGTTCGGTTTGGGCTTCTGAGCGATCTTTTACTTTAGCCAGTGTATCGCGGACTTTTTGTTGGTCGAGTAGGCCGAATTCTTCCCAAGTGGTTAGGGCTTTGGCGGCAGCTTCGAGAACCTGCTCGTCACGGCTGGTCAGAAGCTGCTCACAATAGTTGTGCACTTGATCCCATGCCTGCCAGCGGTAAATAAAATCAAGGCCGGTGCCTTTAATGTTTTGCATACCAATAATACGGCTGAGCAGTCCTGGCGGAGTATTTTGTACCATGGTATTGATGGTTTGATTGCCCGTTGAGTAGTAATCATCAACCACCACCCAGCGATTTTTAAAGCACTCTAAAACCCAGTCGACTATTGCGTTTTGTTTGCTTGCATCAAAGCTATTGGCAAAGTCTTTATACTGCAAATACTCTTGTCCATCACGTTTGAATTGCGCTTGAACTGCTTCATTTTCGGTTGTCCAGCTGTCCAAAATGCTCTGGTCGACAGCTTGCGGCAAGTCAGCCGTGTCCGCCGATATGCCTTCAAGACAGGCCAGTAATCGCTGCAACACTTGCTGCTCACTGGTTGGAATGCGAAATTTGCTCGCCAAGGCCGTCAGTTTCTCTACGCTGTCGAGTTTGAGTCCGGTAGCGAAGCTTTGCCACGCCTCTTCTATATAGCTTTTGAAGCCGCTTAAGTTGTTGCCGATAAAAAAGTAACAATCGGCCTGAGAGTCATTGACCAACATCGACGCAAATACTTTTGAACGGGCAATTCGGTCAGCGCGGTTATTAATGACAATCGCCAACCAAGTCTCTACGTTGTCTTGCAAGGTTAAGTCAGCAAGGCCAGTTCTTTGCCAGTTGCCCATGGCACCAAGCCTTTCGTTGGCCGACATGCCATTGATAAACGCTAGTTTTCTTTGCTCAACTTCGGCCACGGGATAGATTTTTAACACCCCCAAATCAGCCACCACGTTATCGGCCATGGCTTTTAAAGCAAAGTCTTCGGGGATGTCGAGGGTTTTGGCTAAACGGGCCACCAGTGCGATATTGTTGGGATGCTCTTCGTAAGGAAAACGGCTCACCACGTCATCGGTCAGTAATCCGGCATCTAGCCAAGTCACGCTCTGTAACTTGGTGTGTTTTTGCCGGGCAGCATCTTCAAGCAATGGCAACATGCTTTCTTCAGAGGCTATCAAGGTACTTTTGTGTGGCACAAAACGTTGCATTACTATCGGTATTTCTATGCCTGCCGGGCCTTGCAGGTCTTCGTGATCTGGATAACAGTTGGTGATGGTCGACACATCATCGCGCATCCACTGGTTTTGAATAATGTCGATATAACGCGGGGTCAGGCCCATGCATTCCCACAAAAAAACATCGACGCCTAGTTTGGCGGTGAGCCGGGCCAAAAAGACCTGCTCCCAAATACTGGCTTTGTCGTAAGGTCTGAACAAAAACATTTCTTTCATCGGACGATTGGCCGGACCAAACAAAAACATCGCCTCGCAGCCGGTGGTTTTCGACAATACACTGAGCCCCATCGAGTTAAACAAAGCGGCTTTTAAGCGCTCAGTGCCCGACTTGCCCCGGGTGCCCCACCCGCCAATCACCAGCGGAATTTGCTTGCGGGCCTTGCGCATTTGTATCAACGTATTTATATGCGAGCCCAAATACCCCACCGTTGCCGCCAAAGTAAAGGCCAACAACTGGCCTATGGTGTTTTGATAGACCGAATAAAAGTAGTTTTGCATGTCTGTAATACCGGGCAGTGCAAACGGTAAGCCGACTGACGGAAAAAATCGTTGCACTCGTGCGTCAAGCCGCTGCGCCTCGCCCTTGTCGTCAAGATATCCGGCGATGCTAATAGCAAAACCCAACTTTTGTAATTGCTGCAAATATTCGTTGGGCTCATGGCTGTCGCCGTCTTGCCAATTGCGCAACTCGGCCAGCTTAGCAAACTTAAATTGGATCACCGTGCGAGCATACAAACGGGCAAACAGGCTGTTCGGCGGCATAATCGACGTGATGCCTTCTGCACTATAGAGTTTAACGGGTTTGGTTGGCCAATCTTGGTCGAGGCTCGAAAGCACCTGGTCAAGCAAAGGCAGATATTCGCGCCAGCCCTGCTCGCCTGGGATAAACAGCGGCTCGCCGGGTACCTTTGTCACACTCAGCTCGGCCATTTGCCGGGTGGCAGTTTGAATCAGGCCATAATAATGACGGCCTTTTAGGTGATTGTGATTTTGTCTTTTGTCAGTAGCCGGGTTACGAAGTTCATGCCAAAAACGCCAAAAACGAAAGCCGAATTTAAACCCGGCCCGCACTTTGACTTTCTCGCCCCTATCTTGCACATCAAAACCAAAACGCTCACTGCCAATCAGCGCCAAATAACGATGCACATCTTGTTTGTCGATATACTTGGGCAACTCAAAAGTCATGCTGTGATGCAACGGCAATTGTGCCAATTGGTCTTGTATCTGATGCGATACCTTAGGCTCACTCACCGCCCACAGATGCTCGCGGGTTTTGGCCGCCCAGCGCCTGACACCGGTTTTATCATGGCTTTGATGCAATGCATCCAGCGGGGCCTGCAACTTCTGAACATATTCTTGCTGCACTTGCCCGGCTGCGCACATCGGTAAAGTATGCATCAGTACGCGCAACACAAATAAATCGGTCTCTGTCGCCAACCCCTCGATTTGGCTGTCTTGAATTTGCTTTACGTCAATGTCTTGCGCCTTAACTGACTCGGCTAATGTTAAATATATCTGCGCTCTAACCTGCGAGCATAGCTCGGTTTCAAGCATTTGCATCAGCAGTTTCAAGCGTAATTGGGGGTTTAAACCGATGCTGTATCTGGCCAGACTCTGGCGAACATAATCGCCCTTGTCGTCACTGATTTTTGCCACAGCGGTTGCTATTTTGTCACAGCATAAATCACCAGAATCATCATCAGCAGCACTATGATTAGAGTCAGTCGATTTTTGGCGCCGTTTTTTATGACCTCCTTTTATATCACACAGCAGCTGGGCCACCCGGCCTCGCAAAAAAATATCGCTGTCATCATCGCCGACAAATATTTTGTCAATAAGACCATAAAACTGGGCAACATCGAGCTGGCTGACCAAATTGATGGCCTCGCTGCGCAACCAAATGTCCATGCCTGCATCTAGGCAAGTGCGGTAAATGTATTGAACAATATTGGCTGGCACCCGGTGGTTAAACTGCTCGGGCAGTGCCGTTAATGCCTGACTTAAACAATGAAATGCACCGATGCGAATGTGAATATTGCCCTGATACTGCAAGGCCTCTTGCAAACTGACGTGCAAGGATAGCAGCTGCCAGATTTGCTCAACCGAGTCGGCATCAGCACGGCTTAACAGGTGTTGCAGAATCTCGCCCAAACGCTTAAGCGTATTACTGATGTCTTGCTCCAGCACCGCCAGCCTTTTTATATGGCCATCATAAATCGCATTTTCGTCGAGCCATTGGGCTTTGTTGCGGGCTATTTTGTTTTGTGCTTTTTTGCTGTAACCCAATGTTTGGGCAATTTGCAGCAGATACTCTCGTGCTTCTTCAACGTTGGCGGCCTTATGATACCTTTGTGCAAACTCGTTGAAACTGCGTTGCTGGGTTTCGCTTTGCTCTAGCCATTGATTCACCTGCTGCTGCAAAAACTGGACAAACTGGATCACCTGCCAGTTTTGCTGTTTGATGCCTTCAAGCAGGTCCGGGTTGACTTCCCAGCTCGAAAAATTGAGTTTTAAGCGCTTGAACAACGCCCCATGAATGCGAACCCAGTCTTTGCCAAGATTGAGGGTTAACAAGGTATCTATTGAGTGCGTGGTATCAAACTCAGCTGTTGTTTTGGCTCTAGTTTTATCTCTTGTATTAGTAGGCTTAGTCATGACTGTCGCTGGTCACCTGATTAGACTCGATAACATGAAAGCTGTCGCGTTTTCTCAAAGCGCCAAAGGACAGTTTGTTGGGGGCAAAATCATCAAAACCTTGTCCGTCACTCAAGTCCCAGTTAAATATCAAACCAAAACTGGATTCGCCGCTGTCGAGGTCTTTATTAACAAAACTGTCGATTTGCCACAATTGCCCAGACCGGCTCCACTGCTCCCACGTCAGGCCTAATCGCAGTGAGGTACGGGTAAATGAACCCTTGCTATCTTGGTCTTCGCCATCACGATAAAAGCGGCTGTGCAGTAAGTCGGCTTTCAATATAAACGGCTGCCAATATTGGCGAACGCCCGCGACAATGGCGTACTTGTGCAGTTTAATAAAGTTGCCGTTGGTGTCGCTGGTCAGCGCTAAATTCAAGCGCAGTTTGGTGTCGAGCCATGGGGTGTATTGCAAAGTGTCGGCAATGCGCAGGCCCCAGCGGTTGTCTTCTTTATAGTCTGACCACACATCGTCATCGACGCCAAATCCGTCTTCAAAGAACAACACTTCTGCTGTTTCATCAGGTGTTTCAACATGCCCCGGATACACTTCGTTTTCGCTCAAGCTCAGCGCCCGGGCAAAAATGGTCATGATCACTTTGTTGTCGACATTGTTTGAGAAATACTGTTTCCAACGAGCGCTGCTTGAGGCGTACAAACTCCACGCACCTTCGATGGCCGAATCGTCAGCCCGGGCCTGGTAATAAGCGTTAAGTTTGCCGGTAAAATCCCAATATCGGTTGAGTCGCCACACACCATCATTCTCGCTGACCAAGGTTTGCAAGCTATTCCCTTGGTGGCTTCTCATGCTCAGCGCAGTCGCAAAGTGGCTGTCCCATTCGGGCACGCTAAGCTGATAACGCCAGCCGATGGTGGAAAAACGTTCACGGGCGGTTTGCTCGTCTTCATCAAAATTGCGTCTTGCCCTAAAGCCACTGAACAATCCCCAACTGCCGTCTTCTTGCTCGGCGGCTGGATATTTGTCATAAACCTCAAAAGCGTCTTGTTGTCCAGGGATCCAATAAGTGTGTTGCACAGGCTCATGAGTCACCGTTGCCGCTTGGGCAGTTTGTGGTAATGGTTCGACCTGCTCTAACTTGTCTGCCTGCCACTGATATACCCGATAATAACTGCTATCTGACGTTGACGGTGGCAACGTCATTTTTTGCGCCGTTTGAACGTAGTGATTGCGGCTGTTCAACTGACCTTTATCGTTCAATTCGTCAATGCGCAACCAGCTAGAATCCCCGGCAAAGATCACCAACGGCTGCCGAGCGGTCGAGACGTGATATTTACGCCGAATGGGGGGCAACACGCTCTTTCTTTGTTGATTGGTTCTTTGCCGATCGGCCAAGCTAAAACAAACCCACGGGCGGTTGGCTGACAGCTGTGTTTTGTCAAAAGACAGCCTAATGCGATGTTTGCCCGGTGGTAAATCTAACGGATGTTGCAACATTTGACTGGCGCTTAAACGCAATGATTGTGCCTGTCCGTTTAAGGCGCTGCCGTTAAGAGAAACAGTAATCATGACCGGCGCCTGTTCATCGCCAAGGCGTTTCATTTGACGCATCCCCAACATCAATGAGCGCGGTATGGCCGTGTTAAACTCGATGATTTCGCTGTTGTTAGCCGACAATATTCGTTCGCCCGAATTCATCGGCTGGGTCATCAACGCTTTTTGCAATTGCAAATATGGCGAAGCCGGTTGCCATACATCACCTTCAATGATTTTTTCGCCTGAACTCGCCAGTACGCTTTGCAGTCGCTGCCAACCATGTTGATGATTAATGGTTTTCAACCAGCCTAATCGGGCGGGAGTTATCGGCGCTTTGCCGCTGTCTTTTAACACCCGCGCATTAATGGCACTAATAACATCATCACGTAGCGGGTATTGCCTCAACGCCAGCAATAACAGACTGTCGACTGACGCATTACCAGCCATAATTGCCGCCGCTGTCAGTTCGATTTGAGTTTCAATCAGCACAGGTGTTGGCACCTGCTCGCCAGGCTCTCCTTGCCATTGATGCACCGTAAACAAGGCGTTTACCCCTTCAAGTGTCAGTGCTTTTAACTGTTCACCTTCTGCTAAATCGACGATGATGGTTTTGGGGCTACCAACAACCACGCCTTTATCCATTGCGCTAACCAAATTCAACGAGTCGTGCAGATTATTGAGTAAATAACGGCGCTGATTTTTATCGCTGTGCAAAATAACCCAAGCGGTATCCGACCACATTTGTGCCTGCCCTTGAATATCGTTTTGCGGATAAATCGTTAACTTAAGGCGCAAAGGCCCAGTGAGTTGGAGCTTTTGGGTTGCTGCCGAGTTGAGTTTAATGGCACCAAAGTAGCGGTCTAACCCTTGATTGTGCACCAGCTGCCGGGCACTGTAACCCAAGGTGGTTAAATCCACTGGCTGCCACGACTGAAAAAGTGGCGTCAGCTTGCGTTTGCGCAGCTCAAACCAGCGTTGCAATAAGGGTGCGTTAGCACTGATATAAGCCGAAATAATCGCTTCATCTGGCACGGTTTCAATCAACCCGCCCTGATAAGCCAACCAAAACCACTTGCTTGCCTGTTCAAACCGATTTTGCCTGAATAACGCCTGCGTCAGTGCGATAAAAGCTTCTTTGTCTTGATGATTTTTCCGCTGCAAAGAGTCCACCAAGCGATAAGCCCAAAACCCTTCAATATCAAACCAGCGCCCTTGCTCGGTCAAACGTTTTAGCATCAACTGTTGCGCGACCTGCTGCCACTTTCCTTGCGGGTCGGCCTGCATCGCAAACGTACCAATCAGCTTTTTGGCTTTTAAACCCATGCCCTGGCTTTGCAATGCTTTTATCAAGGCTGCAAATCCGTCAACGCCCAAATTGGCCATAACAGTCGTCACGCTTTTCACCAATTGCTCATCAGGCTGCGATTCATTCGCAGGATACTGCTGTAACAGACTTTGAATGCGTGAGCGCAATCGCTTTTGCCACTGCCTGACTTCTTCTGCCAGAAGCACCGAATCTAATTCACCCGGCTCGCCGCTTAATTGAGCAAGAACGTTTGTTGCCGTATCGATATCAAGCCCGTTGATAAAACCGAGTGCATCCGTTTTATGCGCCGAGCGGTTTTTATAAGTCAATTGCAGTTGCAGCGGCTGCCCACTGTCTTTATTTAAGTTGTTTAATGTCACTGAGGTAAAAGGCTTAGCAAATTCGACAAACTGAGCGGCAACCTTGTCTATTCCCTCAGTTTTAATGGGTAGCTCAAGTTTGTAATCAGGCAAGTAACGTAAATGAACGGTTTCACCCGCATCGCTCACCAATGACATTGCGGCCTGGGTTAATTGCTCATCCGCTTTTAAATACAACCGAAGCGGCGGCTGATGGCTGGTGTTAGGCAGGGTGTAACTGGCACTTTTGTTAGCTTCAACCTCAGCAAAATAAACCGACTCTATCGCATCCAAGCGGTTAAATGGCCACTTTTTGTCTTGATATAACCGGCTTTGAGCCCCCGTGGCCAACGGCTTAACACTGCTAAAAGCGTGCACCGTGCTGGGCGGTAATTCACGATAAAAATATAGCGCGGGCACATTATCCAATCCGGTAGACGAATAATCCTGACGTTGTGGCGGCTCAGGCGGCAAACCCGTTAACCCTTGGTGGGCATTGCGCTGATAAAAAAACTGGTCGGGCTGACTGGTATTAGCCCAAAAGCCCAGTATCTCGCGGTCTGCTTTCACCTTTACGGTGTGCGTACCTTCAGGAACATTCAGCAGAATTTCTTTAGCCCTTGAGTACACACACTCACACCAGTCGGTTTGCAGCAAATGGCCAGTTTGGGGCTGAAGTTTAAGCACTTCGGTCTGAGTCGGCTGTTCATCTAGCGTTAGTTGCAATTCCATCAGCTGCGACAGGCCGTATTGTTCGAGCCATTGACTGCGCAGCACAAAGCGGTATTGGGCCGGACCTTCAAGCATATATTCTAGCGCCTGCCCGGGTTTAATTTGGTTGTGCTGCCCGCGTGCAAAACCGCCAGTTTGATTGGTTTGCACCTGATTGTCGGGGTGTAAAATTCGCTGACTCGCAACACTCAAACGCGGGGCTTTGCGGTGTTTACTTAAATCGACCTTGAGGTTGAGGGGAAGATTGCCGTCGACATTGTCAAACATCACCAACAACGGCTGGTTTTTGGGTCGGACAAATAGACGTTGTGATTTGTCGTCATTGACGGACTGCATTTGTTGGAACAGGCCATCACCCAAAGAATACCAGACGCCAATCCCTTCAAAAGAGCCTTCATTAGAGCCGTCATCTGAGCGAATCCGCAAAAAACGACCGTCGTCCCACCGAACAAAGGCGCGTTGACCGCTGTGTTCGACCGATTCAAACTGCTCGACCGGTTCAAACTGTTCGAATTGCTCAACGTGATGCCATTCAAGCCGCTCGGGATAATATTGCTCGTCAAGTGATTGGGCTTGAACCACGCTGGTAAAAAGGCTGAAGATCAATAATAGCCGCCCCATCATTTGGCACCCCATTATTTAATACCAAGAATGCAATTGAGCAATTGAATCGACAACTCACTGCTGTCACGCAGTTTCTTGCGCAACACATCACTCATTTCAATGTGAATAAAGCGCTGAAAATAGCCTTTTTTGCGCAGCTGTTTGCCCACCAGATTTTTGGTGCCGCCCAGCTCTTGTACGTCTTTGGGATAGACCAAGGCCTTTAGCCCCATGTCTTTTTCAACACACGCAGCGGCTTTGGTCAGGGTTTTGAGATAAGGGTAAGGTAAATTAGCACCGTGACTTAAAATTAGGTCGGCGTGCTGGGCATCGACACTTTTACGTTTTTTGGGATTGAATCCGTGCAGTTGCAGCACCAACGGCTCGGCAAAACTGTTGATAAAGGCACGGGTAGCCCCAACAAAAGGGTTGTTGGGCGCGGTCGAAAAATCGCTGTTGTAAGGCGGTTTGGCTTCACGCCCTAGGTATCGGGAAACCGTATTGGTCATGCTCACTTTAAAGCGCCCGGTCTGCAACCAATGATTGGCGATATCCGCTGTCCACTTGTCGAAAAACCGATGAGGCACCTGTAAAAACATCGCCTGTTTTTCGTTGTTAATAATGGTTGCAGCAGGGTTGAGGGTAAGCGTACCCCAGCCGATGTTTTGGGCAGATTTCAATACACTCAAGCTTTGTTGGCCGTCACCTTTTAAGCGGGTTTGATAAAATGCTGACAACGGCTCTAGGTCATCTGCCCTGAACGCTTGATCAAAGGCTTTCTCTAACTGAATAAATGTGGCCATGTCTGGTGGCTTGTAGCCCTTTTCTTCCACTTTTTTACTTTCGTTACTTTCTTTACTTTCACCTACCGTGCGCCAGTCGTCATTAGCACTCGCTTTAAAGGCGCCTGCAAACGTCACGATCCACAACAATATCAACAAACTAAAGCGCATTTTCAACCTCAACAAAATGATACAGCAATTGTGACACATCACTCAGCACGTAGGAAGCCTGAACAAAACCACTATTATGACGATCACTCGACACATTAAGCGAATATTGCCCCGGGGACAAGTCCTTATCTAACGGAAATTTAAGCAAATATCCGCGCGGCAGCGCCGGTTTGTCTTGATTGAGCAGATAGACAGGGCCCTCGTCAAATTGCCCCTCAATGGTACTCTTCATAACCCCAGGAGCTGCACCAGGGATCAGAAAAACCCGGCCCGGGATAGTGTGCGCCTCGTATTCACCACTTTGATAATCATGTTCAAGGCTGATTTTAATGGTGTGGGCCGCAGCAACCGCCGAGAAATAATAAAAGGTCACCCACTCTTTATCACTTTGCTTGCTGATCTCAAAAGTCAGTGTGTGCTCAAGGGCATAAGCACTGCGTATCCGATGCCCTTGTGCTTTTGGCGTTAAATGATTGATATACCAGCGGGTATTGGCACTGCCCTCAATACTGATATGGTGCT
>JABSOG010000999.1 GCA_013216025.1 Algicola sp.
CGGCCAGTTTTGACTCTGGTGCCAATGACTTTTTGACCAAACCGGTGGTCAAGGTTGAATTGCTCGAACGGCTGAAGACTCAAATCTCGGTGGTGCGGTTAAATGACGATTTGAATCTGGCGAACGACAAATTACGGCTTCATGCCAAGCAATTAGAACAGGAAGTTGCGCAACAAACGGCGCGGTTGCGTCAGACCAACAAACAGCTGCTCACAGCCAATGACGAGATAAGCAAGACCACCAAACAAATGATGATGCTTGAGCAACTGGGTCGCTCATTGACCTCTAGCCTTGAACTGGACAAGGTGATTGACAACATCTTTCAAATCGTTAATAACGTATTGGATGCCCAAGTATTTTTATTGGGCATACTAGAGATTGAAAAGGGCGTGATACATGTGCCATTGATTGTTGAAAATCAAGTCAAACTTGATCCGCTGGATTTTGAATTGACTGATGTTAACCGTCCGGCGGTGTGGTGCGTACAGAACAAAAAAGAGCTGTTGATCAGAAACGAAGCCGATATAGCCAAATACTTTGATGTTGAACTGCAAACGCCTAAAGTCGGTATGTCTCCAAAGAGTATTATTTATCAACCTTTACTGATCAGCGGTAGGGTGATTGGTTGTTTAAGCATCCAAAAAATCGAAGAAAATGCTTACACAGAAGCGCAGATTGACATGGTCAGAACCCTGGCCAGCTACGCCGCTATTGCTTTGGCCAACGCGCTGGGTTTTGCTCGATTGAAAGAAACTTATCAGGCCTTAAAGGACACTCAACAGCAGTTGGTATTGCAAGAGAAAATGGCTTCATTGGGTACTTTGACTGCCGGTGTCGCCCACGAAATCAATAATCCCACCAATTTTGTCCATGTTGGGGTAGAAAACCTCGAAGTTGACCTTAAACGTTTTGAGCAATTCATTCTCGATTTGGCCGGTGATGATGCTGACGAAGAAGTGCTTGATACCCTGCGGGACAAATTTATCCCGTTAAACGAACATATCAGCACCGTTAAAGACGGCACCAAGCGAATAAAAACCATTGTCGAAGATTTAAGGGCTTTCACCCGACTCGATGACAGTGCCAGAAAACCGGCAGATATCGTCGATTGCCTCGAATCTACCGTCAATCTAGTTAAAACAAAATACCTCGAAGTGGTCGAATTTGTCGTCGACTTAAAACCGATACCCGACATGATGTGTTACCCGGCTAAACTGAACCAAATGTTTATGAACCTGATAGTCAATGGCTGTGATGCCATCAGGCAAAAGCAAAGAGAACAGAGTAATGTACAGCCGGGCCAGATGGAGCCGGGCCAGATGGAGCCGGGCCAGAGAGAGCTGGGCCAGATTACTATTACCTGTCAGTCGCTGGCCGATACAGTCACCATCACGGTGCAAGACACCGGTTGCGGCATGAGTGAAGAAACCAAAAACAAACTTTTCGAACCGTTTTTTACCACGAAAGACGTGGGTGAGGGCACAGGTCTAGGCATGGCCATTTCGTTTGGCATAATCGAAGAACACGGTGGTGCCATTGAAGTGGAGTCAACCGAGGGTGAAGGGACTTTGATCACCGTTTATTTGCCGGTGGAATGACACTTGAAGGGGGGATCACCCAGGCTGAAAACACCAATGGGCATATTGTCGATCATGCGGTCTATGGTCTATTTAGGGCAAAAAACTGACATCCGCTGGCGTATCGTCTATATTTTTTTGATTGTTGTACTAAACTTAAAACTCTGGCGAAGGGTTCGCCCTCAGGGCAAGTCCACCGCCGTCTTATGGTTAATACGATTGAAAGGACTGTTTTTAAATTCTGGATTAGGGCAAATTCAGAGCCGTGTGCAAACGTAACAGATCACGATAAAGTGTCGGTAGAAAAATGGATGCTTTATCTGATTAAACAACCGGAATAACATCCTTTTGCAAGATAACACCCCAAGTGAATCTAAAAACACAACCGACTCAACCATCAAGTTTCGCCACTCGCTGACGACACAAACCTTATTGCAGATGGCGACCCGGATCACGTTAGTGGTTATGGCGGTTTCGATTTTAAGTTATTGGCACATTGTTCAGACCCTCGAAGTACAAACCCACGACAAACTCAGTCACTATATCCACGAAAGAGGGGCCAAAGACAGCGCTATTTTTGTTCTGGCTCAGGACAACCACAAGGTATTCAAACAACAATTTTTGCAAATCGTCGAAAATGCCCCCGACGTTTCTGATGCCCAATTCGATGCCCTTTTTATTCGCAAAGAGGATGGTACAACCCGATTGAGACCGGTTTATTATGACGGTTTTAATCATAAAGATGGCATGATCAGCCACCATAACTCTGCCTATGTCGGTAAAGATGCGCCAGTGGACGATCAGGATTTTCGTAATCGTTTAGTGTATGCCTACCGACTGCTAGACCGCTTTGGCCCTGCCTGGACCACCCGCTTTGCCAACCTTTATGCCGTTTTTCCTGAAAATGGCGTGGGCGTCTACTGGCCTGGTTATGCTTGGGGGTCTGATGCCACGTCTGATTTGATCACCAGCGAAGAGGAGTGGGCTTATGTGGCCGACAAAGCCCATAACCCCAGCCGGGTCTCGGTGTGGACTGGACTGTATTATGATCAAATCGCCGATGAATGGATGGTGTCGTGCGAAACGCCGATTGATTATGAGGGAGAACAGTTGATCAGCGTTGGCCACGATTACCTGCTCAATGATTTGTTTGCTGGGGTGTTTAACGACCACCTCGACGGCAGTTATAACTTTATTTTTAGAGAAGATGGTCGCTTGATTGCTCACCCGAACAAGGTCAAAGAATTGAAAAAGGCGGGAGGGGTATTAAAAATTCAGGGGATGAAGGATAAAAAGTTGCGCAACCAATACCAACAGGTCATGGATAAGGTGGTCGGGTCGTCGCTCAACAGTCTGGTTTTTTTCGATGAACAATATGATGCTTTTATGGCCGTGACAAGGATCACCGGACCGGACTGGTGGTTTGTGACCGT
>JABSOG010001000.1 GCA_013216025.1 Algicola sp.
CAATACCGTTAGAATGGCGACCGTGCGAGTCAGAAAAAAACTCCAGCAATTTTATCAATCACCCGCAGGCCAGCAATCCATGCTGCAAATTACCTTGCCCAAGGGCAGTAACAAAGCGGTTTTTGAGCCCTGTGACAACGCGCTACGCACAGATCCTGAAGTCATCAGTAGTCAACTGAAAGTTGCAGCCGATAAACCATTAGACAATCTGGCGATAATACCAAAGCTACGCAGCCGCAAAGGGTTAATGGCTGTCGCTGTGATGTTGATGCTTTTACTGTTGATGGTCGCGTGGTTTAAAGGATCACCAATCAATATAGATGCGCAGCAACAGGCTTTGCATCAGCTGGAAGTCAGTCTGGCCAAAAAGTCACAACAGCTCGGGCAGCATGAATTTGACAAAGAAGATTATCAACAGGCACTGACTCACTTTCAAAAAGCCGCTCAGTTTGACCCGGATAACAGCCAATACTTACGTAATATCATCAAGGTGCACTTACAACTTGGAAATTATCAACGGGTAAAGGAATTGCTTGAAAAAGCATTATTGGTAGATTCTGCCAGTCGTAATGCCTCGTCGGACATCGTCAAAAACTGGATGCTATTTGGCAGATACTATGTGGGACTGAGCCAATATACCAGCGCGCTCAATTGCTTTAACAAGGCACTTGAAATAGCCGACTCAATCAATATCAGCCAGACAATTAGGGCCAATATATATATTAATCGGGCCAGTGTCAGAGTAAGATTCGAAGATTTTGACTTAGCAACCGAAGATCTTGACCGCGCCTATCCGTTAGCTCAAAAGCATCAATTGCCTTATTTTTATTGGATGAGAGGCAGAATTTTAATATTACAAGGAACAATAATCGAAGCCATACCCCACTATACCCGTGCACTTGAGCTGAGCACGCAAGTCCACGGTGAACAACACTCTTTGGCCAACGTTCATCGATACAACCTGGCAGGCCTTTACCGGAGACTTGGAGAGTTTGACAAGGCACTAAAGTACTTCCATCAAACTTTGGCATTAAAGATAAAAGTAGTCGGTGAAAACAGTGTGACACTGGGCAGTTTGTATAATAGTTTGGCCGTTGTATATATGGATCAGCAGAACTACCAAAAGTCCGAACTTTACTTTGATAAAGCCCTTAAAATAAACCGCCTGCATCTGCCACCAAACAGTTTAAAAATCGCCCTGAATCTTTATAACCTGGCTGGATTGAATCGTCGGCAGGAAAAATATCAACAGGCACAAGAATCCCTTCATCAGGCGTTGGCCATTTATAGTGAGCACTATGGTAATGATCATTGGGAAGTGGCAGATGTGTGGCAACAATTGGGGCACGTCAATAAAGCACAGGGCAATGTCGAAGTAGCCAGACGATATTACCAAAAAGCACTGCCCATCTACTTGCGGGTTTATGGCAATAACAAACCCCAAAGCATCGGGTTACGCCGCGCCATCGCCGAGCTGGATGAGTAGTCCAACAATAATGACCATCAACTTCAACCTATCACCAATAAACCATCATTTTCGCTGCTTTTAAAATAACCTCCGACTTTTCAACTAGATAGTTCAATGTAACAGCAGATGTAACATTGTTGTTAAAGACTATTTCACCATTGTTACAACGTGTCTGTCGCCGTAACCGGGTTTATCTTTTTATTCATCCGTTGATAATCAAGCTGCACAGACAACAAAGCACCCCAGTCTCCTAGGCCATAAAAAGCGGAAACGATAAACAACCTTTGTTCACTGTGTATCAGCATTTATCAACTAATAAAAAGTGAATACACAAATGATGAAAAAACTAACACACAATGCAACCATTGGTCTGATCACCCCTGTCGTCAGTGGCTATTCAACCGCCATACTGGCCGACAACAATGGCTCTTTATTGGCCGCAGGATTCGCCAAACTACGACGGTTTTTAAAAATGGCCAGCGCAAAACAGATAGACCAACCCAATAGTCCGCCTACCGCCCTAGAGTCGAACCGGATTGACATTAAAAGTGTTATCCAACAGCAAAAACAGCAACAAAAACAGCTGCAATTTATCAAAACCTTAAATGAAAAACTTGAAAGCGTTTACAGCGATGGTTACATCAAGATAGGCGATATCGCGGCATTAATGGCCATGAGTGAAGCACAATTGCGGCGCACCATAAAAAAGTCGGTCAATATGTCACCGGCAAATTATATTCGCCGTTTTCGATTGGTTAAAGCCACCTTGCTACTAGAACAAGGGCAGCCTATTTACAAGGTTGCACTGGATGTTGGGTTTCCTTCCCAGAGTCATTTCAGCACCTGCTTTAAAATACAATATGGTTATCCCCCCTCACAATATGATCAAAAAACGTCATAAATGTTCGAATTACACACGTTTTTGTTCAATTTAGACAAACATTTGTTCGAATCACGCAACAAAAAAAGTAATCAACTTGCTAAAGTTGTTAGCGAAATTTAGTCATTTAGTTAATAACTATGACAAAACAACGATGGTTTCATGTCAGGTAGTACAAGACCGGCCTTGGGAATATGAAACCCTTCGATACACGGAAGACGCTATGAAAAATAATAATAGCAATGCAGTTTTTCCCCAATAATCGTTAATGATTTTTCACTGTCATTAACACCAAGAAAACCCAATTAAATACGTTTATTTAACGGAGCATTTTATGAAAGTAGAAACCCACATAAATAATTCTGTCTCAAAAAAGTTTAGAATTAAAACGCTATGCTTGTTGATGATGTGCAGTTACTCGGCATTGGCTATCGACACAGACGGGCAAAATATAACAGCGGACCCGCAGGAGATTAAACAAATACAGAACCAGATCTCCGTAGATACGTCCAATAGCGGTCGTCGCCTGGGGAATGGTTATGACTCAGTCTCGCTTGACCTCAAATCGCATACAGTCGTCTTTGTATCCCCTAAAGCAGATGGCACATTGCCATCGCCAACCGCTGCCCCGACCCTGCTGGGCAATTCCGAGGCCTTCT
>JABSOG010001001.1 GCA_013216025.1 Algicola sp.
ATCTAGGGCGCCTTGTGCCAATCCCATAACCAGACACCGGCTGACTCGGCGCTGATATAAGCAACACGTCGTTTGTCAGGGGTCAGTCTGGCCTGAAAAATATTGTGTTCAGTTAGCTTGGCTTGCTGTTTCAATTCAACATCATACTGATACAAACGCCAGTCATCCGGCTGCCGGTGGCTGTACAACAGCTTTTGGTTTGATTGCCAGTCAATCAGGTTTGCGGGGTGTTGCCCCAGTGGCTGTTTTAGCAGCGTTTGTGTGGCGGGTTGATAGGTCAGCAGAAAATACGAACGGCCAATTTTACTGATGGCCGCCAGTGTTTTACTGTCCGGTGACCAACGCAGATCGTAGATGGCATCGGCGGTGGAGGTTTTTAACACTGAGGTAATATTACCCTGACGCAGCCAAATTTGGTGCTCGGGTGAACGGTTGGAAACAAAAGCCAGATTGTAACCATTGCGGCTGATAACCCCTTCTTCATCCTGAGCCTGAGATAGGGTCTGTGCATGACCCGGATTGCTTTTTGTTTTATCCGGATTATTTTTTGTCGCAGGAGTAACCAGCGGATAAGAGGAAATTTGCGCAATGCTCTGGCTTTGGCTGAAAATTAGTTTGCGCTGTTTGGGGTTGTAACTCATAAAACTGGCCGTTGGCAGTTGACTGTCAACAGGCTGTGGAGTGAGTTCACCGGATAACGACAATCTGAAAAATCCATCGGCCAGCGACAGCAATAATGAGTCCTTGGAAAGCCAGGTATAACTGAATATGCTGGAATAAAACTCGCTTAACTGTTTAGTTTGGCCTTTTTGGTTCACCACAAACAGGGCTAGCTCCCTATGGGCAAATTGGCGTATAAACGCGATGTTTTCACCATCTGGTGAATATTGGGGTAACTGATCGGCTATGCCTTTTCCTGTATCGGTTAATACTCTGGGTTGTTTTAATTGGTTATGTATAGTGAAAATTGCGGTTTTACCGGTTGCCGGGTGAGGCTGGGTATAGGCCAACAAACCTTGGGTCGGGTGCCAGCTCAATCCTTTGCTCGTTTGCTTGAGCGAGGTCACTACTTGTTTTGTATCATTGCTCAGATTGAATATTGCCAGTTCGTGGTTATTGGCACGCTCGGAGACTACGGCCAGCAACGTTTCATTTTCACCAAATGCCGGATAGCTGTAGTGTGTTTTTTGGCCGCCCGAATAACCCACTTCGGTGGCTTTTTTTCCTTGGATAGGGCGCATCAGCAGCTGATCCGGCTGGCCCTCATTTCTTGCAATATAGACCAGCGTTTTGCCGCTGGGCGATAATACCGGCATGATGTTCTGCGGCTTGTCATGAGTTAAACGCAGTGAGTAATCGCTGGGCACTTGGCTGTATTGCGGTTGCAGCATAGTCCAGCCAATAAAAACCAACGCCGCAAAAATGGGCAATAGTAACCAGCCCTTAAAGGATCTTTGTTGGTTTTGTTGTTTGTCCCAGTGCCCGTTTTGCTGTACCAACGCTTGGTGCTGAATAACCCTGGGATCAGCCAACAGGGTGACGGGGGCGATAAGCTTATAACCCTGATTTCTGATGGTGGCGATGTATTGAGGTTTATTGGGACTGTCATCAAAGGCACGTCGAATGGCCGACATAACCCGATTGAGCGCATCGTTGGTGACCACCTGATTTTTCCAGAATAGAGAAAAAAGCGCATCTCTGGTGACCACTTCGTCAGCATGCATCACCAGGTATTGCAAAATAGCCATCGCCTTGGGTTCGAGCGGCACTTGACGTTCGTCCTGATAGACTACATTTTGATTGGCGTCTGCTCGGAAATCCCCAATTTGAAACAGATGGGGTGTCGATTCAGTGGTAATAGGAGTGCCTCAACAGAACGTCTAAAACTCAAGGTTAACATAAAGAAAAACGCATTGAAATCAGCCGATAAGCGCAATAGGCTGTTCGAATTGCCAGGGTAACCATAACACCGGAGCCTGTCGAAATGTTTAAACATGAACAATCAAGGAGTTGGTTGCAACCTCAAAGGAATAAAATAATAGCGGCACATAACAGCGCCAATAAGTCCCCCTGCGTTGATGAGAACGCCGAAAAAATCCTAAATATCAACGATTAAATTTCAATCGCAACCACGTTTTCGCTTTAACATTATTTCAACAAGGTGGTTACAGTCATCTTGTTTTCAACAATGAAAAACACCAAAGCAAAAGACAAATAGAGTGGAGGAAATGTTAAATGTCGTATCAAAATAACATCATTGCAGGTCTGGTATTGGCCGCATCAAGTGGACTCGCCAATGCCGGTTCGATTATAACCAACAACGCCTCAGTGCACAGTTTACCGGCACTGAATAATCAATTGCCCATAACAATCAGTAAACATGCCGAGCATGCTGACCTTGAGGTGTGTGGCACCGATGAAAACCACCAAGACTGGCACCAGTTGCAAAAACTCAACGTGTTACAGCTTAAAAACAAGTCCAGTTTTGCCAACAAATTGCTCAAGCAACTTTCAGCTAAAAACAGCAGCGCTTCAGTTGTCGCAGGTAACGGCGTTGCAGGCCGCTATTATATCCCGGTGGTTTTTCATGTGTATGGCGCCCGCTATAACTGTACCGACAGCGGCGGATATTGTTTGACCGATGCCGATATTGTCGACGGTTTGAACAAAACCAACGAGGATTTCCTCGGCACCAATACCCAGGATGGCCCAATCTTGCCTGAGTTTCAGGCGATCCGCGATAGCCTCAATGTTGAGTTTGTACTGGCCAAAAAAGATCCCAACGGCAATGCCACCACTGGTATTGTACGTCATGGTGAGCAGGCCGGTTACGGTAAAGGTTCGGGGTATGACAGTGAAATCGCAGCCGATGCCTGGGACAACTTCAAGTACATGAACGTCTATATCATGCGGGACTTGAAAGATGACGGTAAGACCAATAGATCGGGAGTGGCCTGGTATCCAGAGCTTGAGATGAGTCAGGCCGGTTTGTCGCGAGTGGTTTATA
>JABSOG010001002.1 GCA_013216025.1 Algicola sp.
TACCAGACCCAGAGGATGTTGTGACCAAAGCATTGGCAGACAGCGACAGCCACAACGGCAAGGTATAACCCTCTTTAACCGCCCAGCTCAGGGGATCATTGTCCGCATCTGTTGCCTCCAGCAAATAGCGATAAACACTGTCCTCATCAACAGTAATTACCGGTAAACTGGTGACCACTGGTTCATCAGCAACGGCGCTAAAAGCATAAAACAACAAGCCACAAAATATCACACGACTAACCAGACCCTTTGAGCACTCTATTTTCGACTCTATATTAGAAAAACCACTAAATTTCGCAATAGACATTTTATTTCTCCAAAGGTTGACTGTTAAAGCTTAAAAATTGCAACCAGACAAAACTGGATGGCGACGAGTGATAACGATAATGGCTATAAGCGACACCATGATCCAATGATAATTCAAGCTGTCTGAAACCCTGTTCATCTGTTGATTCACCGGGGTAACCTGACGGGTTTAGTTTGACGATTGGTATCCAAACTTGCCCATCATTGCTGCCCTGTAACGTTGGATCTTTACCCTGATAGCGGCTTTTCACCACCAGATTCGCCCGTTTGGCAACAAATGACTCATTGTATTGAATCGATATCCATTGTTCGTCACCACTGGCCAACTCGCTGACCCACCAGCTGTTTGGTTCAGGGCTGGCGATGTTTTGGGCCGCTAACCTGTAGCTTGAGGCGCTGCTCGAAACTGGCTCCAATCGGTTTTCACAAGGGGTGCCCTGTGGCTGTAGTTGAGGTTGAGATTGAGGTATTGCCGTTTGAGAAAAACACAGGTATTCCAGCCACACCGATTCTGCCGACTCAACTGGCCGGGCAGAAAAGCGATAGTGCTGATATTCCAAGGTGCTATCTGGCGTGATACGGATATGCCTGACATTACGCTCGTCGGTATAGTCCTCGACATTGGCGGGGTTATCAACAGTGGCTACTTCTTCCCAGTGTTCACCATCATGGCTGCCCTGAATCATGGGGTTGTTAATACCAAAACGTTGATATAGCCCAATCTCAATCTGCGCTGGGTAAAAAGCTTCACTATAATCGAGCTGCACCCATTCATCCTGACCTGAGCCAGACGCACTGACCCACCACCACTGACCCGCCGTTTGATTGAGTCTGCCACTATAGTGACTGTTTGATGCCGATATATTACTGATCTCAATGGTATTAACCGCTTGTGCTAAAACAGCGAAATTAACACCATTAACCACAGCCTGTTCAATATCTTGCATAAGAGCGGCATCATTCACCGCCATCTGCGAAGCAAGATGTTGGGCTTCGCGCAGGTAAAGTTGCTGAATTTCACTGATAACCGCCTTCGCAGCGGTATCCTGTGGCGAATTGGCAAAACGGATAATGGCCTCAGAAAATTGCGGTAATAGCGCAATATTCGCCGCCTGCGCCGCATTAACCAAACCAAGTATTGCCTCTATTCGGGTAGTGTTGTTCAAACCAATATCTTGTGTGATATCTGGTAACGTCATCTGCAAAATATTATTAGGCTGATTGACTGGCAAACCCAGGGCGACTATTACCGCCGCAGATCCGCGCAAAGCCAGCTGCTGATACGCCTGATGGGTCAAATTTTGCACCAATTGATTGTCAATAACGTCCATGACCAGACTTGAAACGCCGTTGACTTGCCGGGTTGCTTCTCTTACATCACTACTTCCATCGGCAGCCTCCAAATACACGCTATTTCTAAAAGAAACACTGCCAAACTCATTGCCTGGCATAAACTCGCCAAAAATGTATTCTTTTGCCGACAACGGTGCAACACATCGTGTCGCATCACATTGTATCTGACTCTCTTGCGTCACGGTGATCACCAGACTCGCCAGCTGATTTAATGAAGTCGCATATTGGGCCTGAAACTGCCCGTGGGCATCCGAGGTCCCTTGCCACATCAATCCCCCTTTGCTATTAAAAACCGATACATCGGCATGGGTGATGGTGCCCTTTAACATTGAGCCATTGAGCACAACAAGGCCACGACCCTCACTATTGCCGGTATCAAAACAACCGCTCAATGATAATAAACCGGTCATCAAAGCAATGAGACAGGCAGGTTTTAATCTACACAAAATATTGTTCCTTATAAGGTAAGACTTAATGGTAAAATTTGTTGGAAAATGAGGTCAAGTGGACACTAATCAGCACCTTAAGCATGGTTTCTATGTCATTGCATACTGCCCTGCGGGCGGTATCACCGATAACACGGGTACAATCTGTACCTCTGTATTTGTCCAGTGCGGCAAAAAAATCATCATCAAAACGGTTTAATATGCCCTGGGCCTGAAACCATGCATCCCGGTTGGTGGCTGCGGTGAAATAATTGAGTTCGTATTGGTCTTTAAAGGGTTCTTCAAAATCCGAGTAGGCCGCCCTCAATACATAACGGTGGCTGCCAAAGGCTTCAATATCACGAAAGTCTGAATACTCGCCAAAGTCTCCTTCGTTATTCAGGTCCTGCCAATGATTGTCTGCCACCTGATTTAAGAACTGCTGTGCATTTTTGTGCACTTTTTGCTGCGCTTTAACATCGAGTTCGCGGGCATGATATTGGATCTCATAGTGACAGGTGCGACAAAACATCGGCCCCTGCGCCAGCAAAAAATTGTTTTCGTCAACCACCAGTTTTGTCCCTTGCGGTATGGCGATATTTAAACCAAAACGACCATCTTCATAAATATCAAAAACAAACGACTCATAATCCAGCTGATAGTCATAAAAAAACTGTTGATAGAGGTTAAATACCTTGTCTATGTCGGCTCGATTAGCGGATGACATCACCAGCTGCCGGTAGGTCCGGCTTTTCACTTTGATAAAATTGAACTGGTTATATTCAACAGCCGTAAATTCGGGCAGATTGCTGTCGGTGGCAAAATCACTGATATTGTCTTGTTTCATTGAAGCTTTTATCAGCGGAATTAACTGTCCAGCGACCAACGACAAACCTCTAGGTAAATCCGGCAGCCACT
>JABSOG010001003.1 GCA_013216025.1 Algicola sp.
CCGAGGGGGCCAATGCACAGCAAATGGTGTGTTATGGTCGAGTTGATTTTTGCGCGGCTTCGGGTCAAACAAAACCGAGTGTGGTTGATGGTGTTGATGCCAGCGATACCAAGCTGTGTCTGGCTAAAACCGGCAGCGAAGCCATCGCGGCTTACCTGTCAAAACTGATGGGCAGCACCGAGCAAGAAGCCACTCGGATTGAAAACCAGTTACAGGCGGCATTGTTTGCCGAAGAATTACAGGGCGACAACATCGATTTTGTCAACAAGCTCAAACTGGCGCGGCATCAGGCTGGGTTTACGCCAATCTCTTCGGGCAAGGTGTGGACATTTACCGACTATACCTCTTTGGTGCTCGCCGGGCAGCTTGATGATGACCAAACCAAGGCGTTTAAAGGGGCTTATCAGCTGTTTCAACAAGACATGAATCCTGTGCTCGATAAATTGAATCATTTGCAGGACCAGTTAAACCAAGGCGATATTGAACTGCAAAACCTGCGCAGCCTGCTGTATGCCGACTGGAGCAAGTACATGCTGTGTTTGTATCCGGCAATCAAAGATGGCGAAATGCTGTTTGATGCCGACATGGTGCGTCACTTAATGCAGCAATCGACCATGAAGAGCTTAAAGCAACAGCAATTGTATGTCGCGCAGTTGGCCCCTCAAATAGCGCAGGTCAAGGCGGCGCTCGACAAAGTATTCAACGCCTGTTGTGAAACGGCCCATGTTGCCAAAGCCGCCATTGCGCGCAGCCATCTGCTAGAGGTGCCGGGTGACCGATATTGGCGGGCCAACGAACCTTCGTTGTTAATTGCCGGTGATGTCGCTGAACCTTCACAGCGCCATGGTTGTGACGGTCAGTTGACCTGTCAGCTGATCACCACCAGCGAGGCATCAATCAGCGATTGGCTAGTCGCTGGTAATACCGGAATCAACTGGGTAGAACACGCAATTAATCAATGGCAAAACCAGCCATGGAACCCTCTGTGTGTTGAATGGATGATGGACCTGCACAGTGATTCAGGCATAGAACATTCGGTCAACGCCAACCAAAAAGACTATGCGCCGGAGCATATCGTGTCGAGCTACCGGATTAGCCTGAATGATAACGAGTTTTCGTTGCCCGGGGCATCGGTAGACCTGCGCTTGAAAGCCAATCAGCCACTGACAACCGAAGAAAACCCAAATGTGGTGGTTGGCCGCTCGCTGCTGACCCATTCAGTTAAGTCGCTGATGGCAGATAAATTACAAGGCACTATTGACGATCATGCTGAACTTTCAGCTGGTCAGGCAGGTCATGACGACCCGCGCTCACCCATGAAAACCGTCAGCAACGCCTTACAGCGGTTAAAATCAACCCCTTGCCTGACCCAGCAGCTAGAAGGGTTTCATGATGAATTAATGATGAACAGTAGTCTTCATGCATTGCGAGTCGTTGATCCCATTGGGTTTGACCCCACCGGCCAGAGCAAAGACAGCTTTACCAGCGAGGTTAATGCGCTGCTCGATAATGGCTTTTTCAAACTGCCCTCGTTGGGTCATCAATTTACCCCAATTAAAAGCGGTGTGACCCGGCTTGGCAAGGTACGAATTGTCGATTCGTTTGGCCGCTTTAAAGACCTCGATTGCAACGAAACCCTCAGGCCACAACGAGAAATGATCGGCAGTGCAGTGTTTTCACCCCCTAGGGTATTACAGCCTTTGCGACTGCAATTTCGTTGGACTGAACACTTGGAGCGCGCCGCTACTGCTAATACTAAAAGCAATACGCCAATCTGTGGTTGGGTGTGTTACAACCTGTTCGATGAATCGTTAGTGTGTTATGACACCGCCGCAAACGTATTGGGGCAGATCAACAGTGATGGCGAGTGGACCAGCCAGCAGGGTCAATTGCAATCGTTGGATGGGGTGACCAATGCCAGCTTTAAAACCTTTATTCTCAAACTGTTGAGTTTTCACAACCGCAACCGGCTGGTAAAAAGCCGGTTTGTCGACCAGCCCAACGGCACAGACGCCTTGTGGCAACAAATGACCGAACTGGGCATTATCAAGTCTGACAGCAGCAATGAAAAAGCCGCTTTGCTGCCCATTGACCCCAGCCATTGGCCACCAGCACTTGGGATCAGCTTTGCTGGGGCCGAAGTGTTGTTTACCAAAGCGCGCGGTGAAACCAATTATTGGCCGCAGTTGAAACAGGTGATCCGCCGTGGTCAAGACAACATCGAACCGGCGGTGAGCCAAGACATGGCGGGGGTGTTGTCAATGAAACCATTGGCGGTGGTGCAGGCATCGTTGTCGTTAGAATTGTATGGTCAGGCTCAGGTTAACAAAAGCTGGAGTGCGCTGGCGCAAGATATCAATAATGGCCAGCGCAGTAATCGGGGTTTCACTGATGTGCAATTTCCAATCAAATTGGGTGAATATCGCAACCTCGAAGACAGCTTGATAGGTTACTGGATGCAGGATGACGCAGGCGAGTTATCACAAACCGGTTTTTTTCCTCAGTCTGATGGCGATGATCTAGATGGTTGGATTGATGCGGCCAGTTTTGACCCTCAAGATCACGATTATGTTGATGCGGTTAGCGGTGAAGGGGTTGTTAACTTGCAGCAGAGCCTGAGCGACCCGGCCTCAAACCTATTGATGTTGATGGACCCGGAAGGGTCGGTTCATGCCACTTGCGGCATCATCCCCAAAACGACACTGTCGCAGGACCACTCATTGTATGTCGAGACCCTAAAAAAATTACAGTTGGGGTATTTTGCTGCGCCTTTGCTGACGCCCAGAGATCGATTGTCGCTGCCATTAAACACTCAACATCCATGGTATTGGCAAACGCGTGGTCCAACGGGCGAGTTAAGCCATATTCCCAGTGTGCCGGTGTGTTACAAAACGCCCTTTATCAGCGCTGGTGGATTAGCATCAGACTGGCTTAAATTGATTGAACTTGATGTGCTCAAGCCGTTGGAAGGCAAACCTGATGAGGCATTCTATAGC
>JABSOG010001004.1 GCA_013216025.1 Algicola sp.
GCGATTGCCTGGGTGTGATGTGTTGGCTTTGGCGATCACTGGGTTACCAGCGGCAATCGCGGCGGCAAAGTCACCACCAGACGCGCTGCCAAAGGCAAACGGGAAGTTATTTGGGCCAAATACGGCAACCGGACCTAAACCCTGTAACATTGAACGAATGTTGTTATTCGTATCAATGGTGGGGGTGGTCCAGCTTGCATCGCGGGCGGCAAGCGCTGCTTGGCGAATTTGCCCTACGGTTCTTGGAATTTCTACATCGGCCAGTCTTGGCGCGGTAGGCAAACCTGTTTCGAGGTTGGCCATTTCGACCAAAGACGAAGCGTTTTCTTCGATGCGCGTGGCATAGTTTTCTAGAAACTGTGCGATGGTTGCTCTTGGCAGTGACTGCATTTTCTCGTATGCGCTTGCGGCTGCATCGAGTGCGCTGTCACAATCTGCCCAGCTAGAGACCGGATAAGTGACTGCGAGGGTATCACCAGTGGTTGGATTATACGCTTTGAATTCGCGTTCGGCCTCGGATGAGCGCCAAGTGCCGTTGATTAAAACTTTGTGTTGTGACATTTTTCTGTTCTCTATTAAACTGTGTTTCTATTTTGGCCTACGGCCATTTTAAAGTCAAAAGCATTCAACACGGAGGCACGGAGCCACGGAGGAAAGAAAGAGAAGAGCAAAAACCAATTAAGGAAGGAAACAATAAACCTAAATTGCCAATAGCCAGATTTTTAAGCTTTGCCTATATAACCTTTATTCTTTTCAATTTTTTCCTCTTTCATTCTCCGTGTCTCCGTGTTGAGATCTTTTATCTTAAACCCGAGGTTGGCTCTCAACCGCTTCGCGGAATAAACCTTCAACATAATCGCGCTGCTCGCCTTTAAGTGGCAATCTTGGTGCGCGTACGCGTTCTGAACCGCGGCCTGCCAATTGCTCTGCGAATTTAATACATTGCACCAAAGTAGGGATGGTGTCTAGTCGCAATAATGGCATGAACCAGCGCCAGATTTCGAGCGCTTCTTTGTATCGGCCTTCGGCGGCCAGGTTATAGATAGCAACAGATTGCTTAGGGAATACGTTGGTCAAACCTGAGATCCAACCGGTTGCACCAAGCATCAAACACTCTAAAGCGATGTCGTCGACGCCGCCAAATACCACAAAACGGTCGCCGAATTCACGGAACAGTTCTGATATACGACGAGTATCTTCAGTGGCTTCTTTAACGGCAACAATGTTGTCTTCAGCGGCCAAAATTTTCATACTTTCGATTGAAACATCAACACCATAAGTGACTGGGTTGTTGTAAATCATGATAGGTAAGCCAGTACCGCGAGCGACTTGCTGGAAGTGGTGAATCGCTTCGTCTGCGGTAGAACGGTAAACCATGCCTGGCAACACCATTAGACCGTCGATGCCAATGGTTTCGGCGTCTTTGGCAAAGTCTACTGCCAAGGCTGTGGTGGTTTCGGCTACGCCAGAAAGTACAGGAATACGGCCTCGAACGGCTTTAACAGCATTGGCCATTACGGCGCGTTTTTCTTCAGCACTCAAAGAGCAGTTTTCGCCAACGGTGCCGTTAACGATGATGCCGTGAACGCCTTCTTCTATCAGTTGTTCGAGCATACCGGCGTTTGCTTGGTGATTGATCGAAAAGTCTTCGTTGAACTGAGTTGTTACCGCTGGATAAACACCACGCCAATTAATCTGCATCTTTCTGTACCCCTATACTTTGTAAATACTGCTGGTTACTGCTGAATAAATGCACTTTATCCAGCGGTACTGTGTTAAACTTGCAACAAACATAACATGTTATTGTGCACAAGTGAAATTTAATTTACACTACGTGAAAAATAAGTGCAAAATAACTTGGTATTCTTTCTAGATGACATAATCAGTGCCCATCCCACAGTGGGTTTTTTTGGGCACTTATTGAGCGGCACACGGATGTGCCGCCTTTTCAACATGTTGAAAAGTAAGCGCAGTTCCACTTGCTTGAACGTAGCGGTTTCCTGAAATCTCACATGGATGTTAGTTTCAGGACGATAATTAGCATAACCTGATTGGAGAATTGAATAATGACGATTGGTGTAGGCGGTTCAACTGAACAAGAGGCATTGGCAACATTAAGCAATATGACGGCGGATGTTCAGCCGATTGCGTTGGCAGAGTATCAGCAGCGCATGAAAAAAGCGCAAACGCTGATGAAAGAAGCAGGATTGGCTGCGGTATATTTAAATGCCGGCACCAACCTTTATTATTTTACTGGCACCCGCTGGTACGCCAGTGAGCGGTTGGTTGGGGCTATTTTACCAGCCGAAGGTGGGATTGTTTATATTGCACCTCATTTTGAAATCAATACCCTTGAAGGGTTTATGCAGGTTAAAGGTGAGGTTAAAGGCTGGCACGAAGACGAATGTCCTTATCAGCTGGTCAAGGGGACGTTGCAACTGATGGGATTGTCTTCTGGCAACATTGGTATTGACGAGTCTGCTAGCTTTTTCTTGTCTGACGGATTACGGCAAGCGGCCACGTCGTTTGATTTTGTCAGCGCCAAAGCGGTGACAGCAGGTTGCAGAGCCGAAAAATCTGCCATCGAGCTTGCTTTGCTGCAGCGTGCAAAAGACATGACCATGGAAGTACACAAAGCCGTGGCCAAGATATTGCGACCGGGCATCACAACTCAAGAAGTGACCGATTTTATCTTTAAGGCGCATAAAAAAGTGGGTGCCCGTGGTTCGTCATTTTGTATTGTGCTATTTGGTGTCGATTCTTCGTTCCCACATGGTGTTAAAACGCCAAATCCGTTGCAGCAAAACGATGTGGTGCTGATTGATACCGGTTGTTTGGTCGAAGGTTACAACTCTGATATCACCCGTACTTATGTTTATGGTGAGGCCAACGACAGGCAGCGTGAAATTTGGGCGATAGAAAAAGAAGCGCAAGCTCGCGCCTTTGCCAAAGCGCAATTAGGTGTGGCTTGTGGTGATGTCGATACCGGCGCCC
>JABSOG010001005.1 GCA_013216025.1 Algicola sp.
TGGGCCCAAGGTTGTCCCGCCAACATCATCGGCTCAAAGTACAGCTCGGCGGCAACCGGTGCCACGCCAACCGCCAAAATCATCGCCAACGTAGAGAAAAACGTTCTGGCGGCAAATACACGGCCCTGAAAATCAACCGGGGTAATGGTTTGCAAAATGGTTTGCGCAACCACCAAAGCAATCGGCGCAGAGAACGAATAAACAAACACCAAAATTGAGATCAACCAGGTGTTGGTCAACTGGCCGCAAAATGCCATGGTGAAACCCGAAGTCATGGTGGCCAGCATCAGCACTTTAATGCGGTCATCGCGGGCCGCCAGTTTACCGGCCAATATTGCGCCCATCAGTCCGCCGATACCGGCAAAAGTCACCATCCAGCCCAGCGTGATGGATGACAGCGTGGTCAATATCATCGGCCTGAAAAGTACCAGCACAATGCCGTTTAAAAATGACACCATACACAAAAAGGTAATGAGGCTCATCGCACCACGGTTTTTCATCAGATAACTGACAATCGCCGGTTTAAACTTTTTAATTGAGTCATCCAGTTTCTTCATTTTTTGGCTGGTTTTGCCCAGGTAAGGAAAGTCTGAAAACAACAGGCTCATGGCCGACATCAGATAAGTGAAAATACTGATCAACATGATGTAAGCCAGACCCACTGTTTCGAGTAAACCCACCGAAATGGTCGGAATGATCACCGCACTTAAATGAATGCCCGACTGCACAAAACCATTGGCCCTAGCATACAAAGTTTTGGGCACCAACTGCGATACCGATGCCGAATAGGCAATTTGATGGACCGAACTGAACGAAGCGATCAGCGGCGAGATCAGCAAAATATTGGTCACATTAAGCTGTTCTTTAAACGCCAGCACGCACAGCAGCCCCGACACCAGTGTCAAACCCAGTTCACAAAACAACATGATCTTGCGCCGTGAATATTTGTCACACAAAGCACCGGCCACCGGGGCCAATACCAAGGTCGGCAGCAGCTGGGCAGAGATCACCAAGCCAAAGTGGATCAACGACTGGGTTTGTTGATATATCCAGATACTAAAGGCAAAGGCCACCATTTGGCTGCCAAAAACCGACACCGTTTGGCCCTTGAACACCCGCAAAAAGTCTGGGCATTGTTTAATCAACTTGACGGGCTCGCTGGGTTCGTTCTGTTCGAGCGGCACATCCACCTGAGCCAATTCAAGTTGACTCATTGTTTGTTTATTTTCCATTAGTTCCTCTGGTTTTGCTGATTTCGCTGGCCGAGCTGGTAAGCAGCAAGTCCGCGTCGATGTATTGTGCCAGCAGGTTAACCTGCGGGTACTGCATAATAGTAAAATGATCTGCCGATACCGTATGTACTGTCATCGGCACATCACTAATTTGGCCCAGTGTAACCAGATTGTCTGGTCCGCTTTGGGATTGTGTTTGAGCAGCGCCATAATAGTGCAACTTATTGGTGTTAAAGTCGGTATTAATCGCCTTTGCAACCACCAGATTGCTGATCACCACCTGGCGAATGGTTGATTGACTGCCATTCATTTGCATTGCCAGCGCCTCAACTTGATAAGCCCGGTCAAAATCGGCCAGCAGCTGGGGCTGAGATTGCACAAAATCGTGGTAACTTTCTATACTCGGTTCGCCATGACCATTTTCTTGCTGATAGCTTTGCTCAAAAGAAGCCCAACCCTGTTGGTCTTGCTGTACAACCGAGTCAATCAGGCCAAGATAGCTGACCGTTTCGCCTTGTGATTCAAGCAATCGGGCCACAAACAAGGCCACCAGACCACCAAAAGACCAGCCTAACAAGTGATAAGGCCCATTGGCTTGCGCCGATTTAATCTGTTGCAGGTAACTTTCGGCCATGATTTCAATGGTGGTCAGCTCAACGTTCTGACCTTTAACGAAAGCGGCATGTTGCAACCCGTAAACCGTCATATCAGTATCGAGTTGTTGCGTCAGAGAGCCATAACAAGACACATCGCCACCAATTGGGTGAATGATAAACAAACCGTTGTTATTGCCTTCTCGCAGCGTCACCAATTGCCCGGCCTCAGCAAGAGTGTCAGCAATAACCAAATAACCCGCCTGCGCAGCGATCGTTGGATATTGATACAACTGGTTGACCGAAATCACCTCACCCCAATGTTGGCGAATTTGGCTGAACAACTTAATGATCAACAATGAATGGCCACCCACACTGAAAAAACTGTCTTGTACACTCAAAGACTGCTCATCGCGTTGCAACACTTCAGCCCACAGGCTGCGCAGTTTTTTCTCGGTCGATGTGACAGGCAAAACCGGGGTTTGTTGAGGCGCAACAAAACTGGCCACCAACGCTTTATAATCCGCTTTGCCGTTGGCCGATAATGGCACATCGTCAAGGGCAACAAAGTGGTCGGGTTTCATATAAGCGGGCAGATATTTGTCCAGTTGGGCGTGAACGTTTGCCAGCAATAGAGGGGATAACGGGCCCCCTGCATTGGCACGAATAAAGGCCAGCAACTGCTTTTGCGCGCCCTCGCCTGTCACCTGCACCAAGGCTTTTTCGACCCCGGCGACCTCGTTGATTTGCTGTTCGATTTCGCCAAGCTCGATTCTGAATCCGCGTAATTTTACCTGATTGTCGACCCTACCGACAAACCACAAATTA
Source organism: Algicola sp. (assembly GCA_013216025.1). GTDB lineage: Bacteria > Pseudomonadota > Gammaproteobacteria > Enterobacterales > Alteromonadaceae > JABSOG01. The sequence continues at coordinate 2,654 of JABSOG010001005.1, forward strand.
CCTTGTGCATCATATTTAACCTGATCGCCCGTGCGATAAAAGCGTTGATACACCGCGCCGGGCAAAGTCAGTTCAACAAATTTCTCAAAGCTTAATGCGGCTCTATTGATATACCCTTTGGTGACACACTCGCCGCCAACATAAAGCTCGCCCACCACACCAAGCGGCACGGGTTGGGCGTTATGGTCTAAAACAAACAGCTCAGTATTGGCCATGGCCTTGCCAATCGGTATTTGCCCATCACCTTGGGCCAAATCGGCCAAGTTGCCAGTGACATCAAACATGGCGCAACCCACCACGGCTTCGGTGGGGCCATAGTGGTTGTAGATTTGAC
>JABSOG010001006.1 GCA_013216025.1 Algicola sp.
ATACCTGCAATTAGTGTTTTCGATGAGCGACTCATCACTACATATTGACACAGGTGGAGCTAAGTGGATACCCCTTATATATAAACAGCGTTTATGCGTGATAAAGGCGGACTTGGTTGCAAACCCAAGCCCGCCCTTTTTTTATCCCCCAAGATTGTATATCCTTAGGCCATGACAGCAAACCAGCAACAGCTAGATTTATCTCCAGACACCCAAAGCGACTTGGTCTATGCTGACCTTTGCAACGCGTTGTATGAGCGAGAGCTGAAAAAACTGGCTGTTGACCAATCCCTACCCCACGCCTTTTTGCTTAAACGCATCGGTAGCCTGCCCTACTACATCAAACGCGCTTCAGAACGTATTATCGAGTTTTATTCGCCGTTAGACCTAGACAGTCAAAATGCCGCCTGGATTTATCGTCAACCCAAAGAATGCCCGGCGCTCAAACAGGTAGCCAGCGATATCGAAAAATTCTACCGTAGCAATCCACCAATGGCGCTGATAGTGCCGGTTTATCATGTTCATGTTGGCGAAGAGCTAATCACGCTCGATACCATTGACGGGGTTCGAGATGAGCGAATTCATACCAACGAAAACGGCTGGTTTGACATTGATGGCAAACCACTCGATGAAGACAACCAACAACAACGGTTGCTAAAACCGCTCAAAGTCTCCATGACCTGCGCTTGCAGTGGCCATAAATGGCTGAATCACAAACGCTCTGGTTCACGAATTTTGTCATTGCGTGAAATGTTGCTGGCAACCAATATTAATTGGAAGAACTTAGCTAAGGTAATGCAGAAATAAACTACCCCAAACCAAGCTCTACAATTGAGGTGGTATCATAGAATTGAAATTGAATAGGACAATCATTTTTTATCATTTTACGCCAGACATCGATATATTTATTAGCACTATCGGTATTCCAGAACAATTGAATCTGCGTTAAATATTGTAGGACAGCAGATTTATTACCACGTTTATACAATTCTCTTATTAATGTCTTATCTGGTCCAAAGCTACCTAATACAGGCGAACCTTTAGTTTTTGTTGAAGCCATCAAATAGCGGACAGCTTCATCTTCGTCTCCAGATTTTAATGCCAACCAACCCTTGGCAATATTACTCAGGTGGGTGTAATCATCACTAGATGTCGCCATCTTCATCAATTTTTGCATTAATGATGAACCCTCAACCTGCTGTTTGTAAGCTTGGATATACCTTAAGGCGACATCAGCTGTATCGAAGCGAGCACTAAGAACAGTATTGCTAAATAGAAAACGCTTTTTATCCTTAAGTTCATTAAACGGGATAAGTAATATTTCCTTTTGGGCTTTTTCATATTTTTGCATCGCTAGTTTTTCATAAAATGAAAGCCTTTTTTCAACGTATTCAGCGTAATTTGGATCGGTGCAACCAGTATACTTTTCGGCAAATGCTGCCTGAGTAAACACAATAATAATTATAGAAAATGCCAGTTTTATCATATATAACGGTCCCTTTATACGAACTCTATCAAGAAAAATTCTAGATACCGTACAGCATTCCCGCTGCGCACTCAACAACACTTACGCAAAGGCGGGAACTTTTCACCTTTTACGCAAGGTGCAATCTAGGCCTAAGTATTAAATCTTGATGCACTGATGCAAAGTTTGCAGTAACATCCCAACGTTGACAGCGACTAAGTGTTGGCATTTCCAGTGAGTATGACAAGAGTTGATAAACCCAAATGAATATAGAACAAGCAGCAGACCAACTGGCCGAACTGGGTCACACCACCCGGTTGAGTATTTTCCTCACGCTGGTCAAAAGTGGCAACGATGGTTTACCGGTGTCAAACATTCAGCAATCGCTTGGTATACCGGGTTCGACCCTGTCTCACCACATTTCGCGCTTGGTCAGGGTCGGGCTGCTCAAACAGGTGCGTGAAGGCCGGGTATTGCGCTGTTTTGCTCAGTATGATGAGTTCTCGGGGTTAATTGATTTTTTGACCCGAGAATGTTGTGTGGATGAGCAGTAACCTTCAATGCTTTGCCAATCGGCTCAAGCAACGACTGTCCCAGCGCTATACTGCGCTGAGCAGACCAGCCGGTAAACGGCATTTCAAGCAACAAAGACAAACATTCAAATTGATGCTCTACAAATGCGGTAGCCGTGGTTAGCTTAGCCTTCCCGCAACCAGATGTTTCAGTACAACACCCTCCCCCGGTATTGTCATAATCATATTCGACTTGAAAATCGCTATTGGCAGCAGCATAATCGCCCTTAAAATCAGCCGCCTGTTGGGTCAACTCCGGGCTTGAAAACCCACCCATCATAAAGTTATACGGCAAAACTTCATCACCATGAATGTCGAAAAACATGTCCACTCCTGTGTCCAACATTGCCTGACGAACATGAAAAACCTCAGGGCAATCCGTCTCATCCGGTAAAGCCCACTGCCGATTCAGGTTAACTCCCCGGGCATTGGTGCGGTGGTTGCCGCTGGCACTACCATCAGGGTTCATGTTGGGCATAATGTAAAACACGGCTTTGTCGAGTATGTTTTCACTCAAAGGTGAACCGTTAAGCAAAGCATTTATCAACCCATCAACAAACCATTGCGCCATCGTTTCGCCGGGATGCTGGCGGGCGGTGATCCACACTTTTTGTTTGTTCTGCCCTTCTTCACCAATGATTAGCTGGTCAATAACGTTTCCGTCTGGCGTGTATCCCAAAACCTTGTGTTGACATAAATCAGCGGATGTCACCTGACTAAGCAAACTTTGATGCCTGTTTTTGAGATAAGGCGTGAAGTAGGCGTAATAAACAGTTGGCTCGCTTGAAGCGTGTTCAATGGTGAGTTGCTCACCATTAAACCGGGTTGGCACCCGAAACCACGCCTGCTGGTCGTATGATGCCATCGCTTGGTAATCTTTCCAGCCCTTGGCAAAGGTGCTTTGTCCGGCATTGGTGATGTTGATGGTGTGCAACTGCCCTGGCAT
>JABSOG010001007.1 GCA_013216025.1 Algicola sp.
CAATGATACCGGTTTTACTGATCACAGTTATTTTAGTCGCCAATTTCAAAAATTATTCGAACAAAGTCCTTCCGCGTTTCGTCAAGAGCATTGTTCGAGTGAAACTTTAATTGATAAAAATGTAATTTAACTTGAAACCTTAATTAAATACAACAACATCTAAAATGGAAAACCTTGTACATTAAGTTTTGTGGTATAAATACCTGCTTTTAAACAAGGAGCGTCACCACATTGTCGAAGTTTGTCACCATCCATTGGTGAGGTTAAACCCGTTACAAATAAGGTTTTGCCATCGTCACCACCAAATGCAATGTTAGTGACAATATGAATACCGGGTACATCTAACGCACCTATTTCTTGGTATTTTTTATCTAATACGACAACGACTTGGCCATCTTTTCTTTGCGGTAATTCTCTGGTTGTAGTCACATAAATATTGCCGCTGCAATCTTTGCCCAACCCATCAATTGGCGTGTTTAACAATTGTTGAGGATTAGACACATGTCCTGAATTTAAATCGAATACCCAAAGACCTTGTAAACCACCGACGATTAGTTGTTGCTGGTCAAGTGACAGAATAATCCCGTTCGGTTTGTCACGCAATGCAGGCACAAGTTCGGTTGTTATTGTTGGGGTCACTACGCCATCAGCAGTAACACGGTAAATTCTTTGTCCCGCCTGAGTTGAACCTGGTTGACCGCCACCTTGAACATCAGCAGAGTTAATATTTGATGGTGTATTCCAGTTTGGATCGGTGAAGTAAACGGTGTCGTCATGACTAATAACCAAGTCATTGGGCGAGTTAAAGCGTTTGCCTTCATAGCTGGTGACGACAGGCGTTACTTTTTTGCTTTGCCAATCAATCGTTGAAAGTGAACCGTCAAGCTGACGACCCGCAATCAGCTTTCCTTTATTATCGATGGCTAAACCATTGGTGCCGGCCAGTGTGTCTTTCAACCAGACTTGTGGTTTTTCACCCACAACCCAACGCCAAATGGTGGTTTGATTACTTAACACAAAACCATTTTCGTCAGGCTGGTGCGAACCCATGTTTGAGTAATACAAGGCGCCGTCATACCATACAGGCCCTTCAATATTGTTATACCCCTGGTACATTAATGGAATATTTTGTTCATATGTCAGTTTAATCTGGGTTAAATCCAGTTGCACATTCGCAGAATCTGGGGGGCAATAGGCAGCATTTGCTTTAGCAACTGATTTTAATATTGCGTTATCTGCGACGGGCGTTTCGGTCATGTTAGAACATGAAGCGGCCAGAAAACTCAAAGCCGTGGCAACAACGAGAGTGAGTTTGTTGGACTTACATTGTTTAAAAATCATAAAAAAACCTTGATTTGGTGAAAGCGCTTCCATAAAAATTAATTGATATTGTAACCAAGATAAAATGGAATAACAAAACAGAAAAAACATTCGTAATCTCCTGCCTTTTGATCTGGATCTGGTTCTAAAGAAACATAAAAACTGGATCTAACACTTTACTGCCAAATTTGGTTATATCTTAACCAATTAAATAATAAGAGTGGTAACTAATGAAGACAATAAACTTAAGTGTGATAGCTTTAGCGCTATCGATGACTTCAGGTGCTGTTTTAGCCGATGTCGTTGAAGGTTTTGAAGATGGCGATTTTTCTGGCTGGAACACTACAGGCACGGTGGCAATCAATACCAGTAAAACCATAGGCGCTTATTCCATGCGTTTGAAAGGCGGTGCTACGGCCGAGCGCAGTTTTGCCGCTGATGGCGATGTTAGTGTTTCTGTGGCTGCTACCAGCCTGGAATCAAATAACCAATGCAAAGTTTATGTTTCCCAAGATGGTGTCAATTGGGGAAGCCCAGTGCTTACGCTTAATAACGGTCAGGATAATGGTTCCTTTTATTCAGCAGCCACCACCACCAACGGTGGCACCACCCATATTCGCTATGTACAAATAGGCTCTTCCGCCGATTATTGCTATGCCGATGGCATCAGCATTATTGGTGCCGGTACCCCTGCACCATCAGTAGCGGTCTCTGGCAGCGCCTCTTTTGGTGATGTCCTCGTGGGTGAAACTTCATCAAGTACCATTGTGGTTACAAACAACGGCAATGCTGCGCTGAGCGTAGGGTCTTTAACCGGTGCTAGTGCGCCATTTAGCTTGGCGAACGATACCTGTTCAAATACCAGTGTTGCAGCAGGCAATGACTGTACTGTAGATGTGGTATTCTCACCAACAGCCGAAGTGGCTTCTAATGCCAGCTTGACCATAGCCAATAATGATGAAGATCAAATCCTTACTTTGAGTGGTACAGGCACGAGTGATGCGCCGCCGCCTCCACCGCCGCCGCCTTCAGGTGATCTGCACGTATTTACTGGTGACGGCAATGTCTCGCGTAGTGCACTAAGCATTAGCCAGCTAAATGGCAGCAGCCTGAGTATGATGAATTATGTTTCTTATAGTCATGGTGAAGCAGAAATTAATGCCGATGCTTCTAAAGCGTTAGAGCCCACCAATACTTTTCAGGGTCGGCTAATCCTCAATAGTGGTAACAATACGACCATGAGTTTTGACGAAACGACTTCGGGTAAAGCGCAAGCGGGTAATTACGTTGACCCCACCACGTTACCAAAGTTTGATTTTGAATTTGTGCAAACAGGCTCTCACATCATCCCTAAAACTCGCGGTTTATATGTAACCGGCCACGGCGACTGGAACTACATCTTAGAACCTGGACGGGTATGGAACGAGAACAACGACTCGGGCTACAGCCGTGTCGCGATCCCTTTTTCCTTACAAGAAAATCAAGCCAACTGTACTCACAACGGCATTATCACCTTCGCCTTTAAAAACGATGGCTCCATCACCAATGCCGCTGTACAGATTGGTGGCGAAACCTGTTTGTACTTAAGGGGTATCCACTTAGCTCCACCTCACACAAGATGTAGTGTTTACCTGTTTGAGATGTCTTTATAGGTTACCGATT
>JABSOG010001008.1 GCA_013216025.1 Algicola sp.
CTCCCCACGCTTTGCTGCCTTCTTTATATAACTGGTTTAACTGTTGATTGGCGATATCAGGTTTACCGCTCAGCCCAAGCACCAAGGCAGGTTGAGCTGGGTATTGTACATATATAACAGGCTGCCTTTATAAATAGGGGTCAATATTGCCTTGGCGCGCTGTAAATCATCCAGTGCCTGGGGATAATTCCCCAGTTTTAAATCGATAGCTGCGCGAAAGGTAAGATAAAGCCCTAACGAACGTTGGTTGTTCAAGTTGGGTTTAATTTCTTTATTGAATAAGGCCTTTGCTTCAAGTAATTTACCTTCGCCTTTAAGATAAAGGGCATAGGTCGTCACGGTATGATAATAACTGGTGTGATTTGGATCAAAATAGCTGCTGCCCAATTGGTAGGCTCGTTTATTGGCGCGACCGGCATCTTCATTGCGGTTAAGCATCCGGTAAGTATCGGCCAGCGTACTTAACGTTTTTATATTAGAGGCGTGATCAGCACCATAACGATTGGTGCGTTGCGCCAATACTGATTCCAATATGTCCAGCGCCCGCTCAAATTGCAGTGAAGTAATATAAATACGGGCAAATTGTTCCTGAATTCCCAAAGACTGCAATGTGTTTTGTTGTGGATGAATTTTCCAGTATTGTTGCACCTTCCAGAGATATTCAAGTGCTTTGGCATGTTCACTTTTTTCATAATAATAATTCGCCCAATGACGATTTAACAGGGCTGTTGACGCTTCACTAGAGGCGCTGTCGGCTAACAGCTGAGCCTGTTGTAAGGTGGTTTGGGCATTATCAAGGTCGCCTGTTAGCCGATATAAATCGGCCAGGTTTGCCAGCTCAGCTATTGTAGGTGCAATGCCTTGCTGGTTTTTGATCTCCATCGCCTGCTGTAAAAGCGACAGGGCTTCTTTCTCTTGGCCGATGTTGTTTTGGACCATGGACAGTGTACTTAGTAATCTTGATTTTACCTTGGGTTGATCAGTCAATGCCGTTTGTGTTTGTTCCACCGCAGTGCTGATCAGCTTTGTTACACTGATGTCTTTTCCCCGAGCGTTATTTGGAGACGCAGCATTAAACATATCGGTTAGCAAATTGATTACTTGTTTGGATGTTTGGGCTTCTTGTTGCAATTGTTGCTGAGTCAATACCAGACGATCTCTTTCTTCGGTGAGTTGTTCGCGCTCAACCGTTAACTGGCGGGTAAGATCAATACTTATCATTAACCCACCCAACAGAGCCACAACCAAAGCCCCCGCCAGCCCAGTGGCTGCCGGGTGACGATTGATGAATTTCGATACTTTATAAGCAAACCCTGCCGGTGTGGCCAATACCGCTTGACCTTTGAGGTATCTGTCGATGTCTAAACTCAGGTCCCGGACACTGGCATATCGGCGTAAAGGCTCTTTGCGAAGTGCTTTGTTGGTGATGTTGTCCAAATCACCTTTGAGTGTTTGGTACTGGATTGGATGGTTGGTTGATTTTACTGTTTTGCTTGGCCGAACGGGTTCGGTTAAACAAATATGCTGGATAATCTCTTCGTTGCTGGCGTTGTTCAAATGATGCGGTACTTGACCTGCCAACAGCTCATAGAGCAATGCGCCCAGTCCATAAACATCAGTTGCGGTTGTGGTCGTTTCCCCTTTAACCTGTTCAGGGCTGGCATACGACAAGGTCAGGCCTTGTTGCAGGGTTGTTTTGGTTGAATGTTGATCACTTTGAAGTATTTTGCTGACACCAAAATCCAGTAGCTTGACTTTGCCTTCTTGGGTCACCAATACGTTTTCCGGTTTTATATCCCGATGCACGATCAGGCAACTGTGGGCAAAACTGACCGCGTCACAGACGTCACTAAATAATATCAAACGCTGTTTTAAAGTCAGTTTGTGGGTTGCTGCATAGTGGGTAATGGATTCGCCTTCAACATACTCCATCACCAGATAGGGCCGGTTGTCTGGTGTTGAGCCGCCATCGAGTAACATCGCAATATTGGGGTGTTGCAGCTGCGCCAATATTTGCCGTTCCAAATGAAAACGCTGTAATTCTTGTTGGCTGGCAAAACTGGGGGTGATCTTGATGGCCACTTTTTGCTCATACGAACCATCGGCCCGATGGGCCAAAAAGACAATGCCCATGCCACCGCGGCCAATCTCCTTTTCTATCTGGTAGTTATCAAGTTGTTGGCCCTGCTCCAGCTTTTGACTGAAATCTTGCATCTGGCGGTTGATGATTTGAATATCTTGGCCACTGTGCTGTGTTTCGTCAGCCACTGTCAGCATTCTTTTTACTTGAGCTATTTGCGCGTCAGTACAGTGACTCTTGGTAAGAAAGTCGGTTCTTTTGTCAGAGTCAACAGCCATACATTGGTCGAACAGTTGTTTAATTGCCAGCAGGTCTTTGGCTGGGTTTTCTGCGCTTGTCATGGTGTTAAATCACTCCGAATGTTGCAGTTTGTCGATTAAAAAAGCGCGGGCAAACCGTAGTTCCCCTTCTACTGTGGTCAGCCCGAGCGATAATAACTCAGCGATTTGGGTCTGCGAAAAACCGGCAAAATAGTAGAGTTCGGCAATGGTCTCAAGACGTTCGCTGACAGCGGCCAGTTCGTTGATGGTCTCATCGATCACCAACAATCCGATGTTTTCATCGCCGACACTGAGTAAATCATCCAGCCATTGGGTTTTAACAATCGCGCCACCGCGTTTTATTGCCGACTTGCCCCGGGCGTGATCAATCAGTAGGTGGCGCATGGATTTGGCGGCACAGCGGTAAATATGGGCTTTGTCATTGTAGGTCGCTGATGATTCGATTAGCCGGATACAGGCTTCGTGAACCACTTCGGTGGTTTGCAGCGTGAGGTTGGCGTTTTGGTTGGCCATGATGCGGTTGGCGCAGCCTTTTAGCTCTTGATACAGTTTATCGGTCAACGCTAAGGGGTTTTTACTGTTATTCATCGGTTTATTTGCACGGGGCCATTTCAATTAT
>JABSOG010000100.1 GCA_013216025.1 Algicola sp.
ATCGTTGATGCGTTTAAATTCATCCAAATCAAAATAAAACAGCGCAAAAGAATAATGCCCGCGTTTTGACAAGGCCAAAGCTTTACGCAATTGCATTTTAAAGAAAGTACGATTGGCCAGCCCAGTCAATACATCAAAATAAGCCAACTGCTCCATTTTTTTCTGACTTTCTTTAACAAACGAAATATCCTGAGCCGAACAAACATAGTTGGTTATCGAACGGTCATCCTGCAATATTGGCGATATCGACAAAGACGCCCACACCTGCCGCTCTTGACGGTTGATCAACAATATATCACCTCGCCAGTGCTCGCGTTGCTTTAGATCATCTTTGATGTCATCAGCCAAAAACTCCATTTCATGTGAGATCATATTAAACAATGGTTTGCCGATAAAAAACGCCTCTTCAAAGCCAGACATCTCACATAACTTCGGATTAACGTATTCAATCAACAGGTTTTCGTCGGTGATCAAAATGCCGCTACCGCTGAAAAAAACCGCTTTTGATAGTTTGTTAGCCGCTTGTTCCGCAAGTTCTTTTTCTTCAATTTTTTGATTCAAACCGGCAATCAGTTTGTTGATTTCTGTGGTCATCGTGGCAAAAGCCTGACCCAATGCACCTATCTCATCTTTTTTGAACGTCGGTAAATCAAACGACCAGCCACCCTGAGCGACATACCGTACCGCCATCATCAATTCTCTGATCCGTTTCAAACCAATATGATAAACAATCTGTTGCAATAACAACGCCACCAAAAAAGCCACGACAACAAAGATAATGATGAATTTAACCTGCAACTCCTGATAACGAACCAATATGTTCGTTTTCGAGTTATAAACCCCAAGATACCAGCCCATACCGTTTATTGGCCGCATATTAATCAAATAGGTTTCGTTGCCTTCGATATACTGGTCTGCCAACTGAACAGGGTGGGTGTGGATCATTTGTTCAATCAGCGCGTGAACTTCATCAGTCAACAAATCACTAGACGCCAAGCGGGTATTCATTGCGCCTTGTTGGTGTAAAATTTCATTCATCAAACGGGGATGGGCCAAAACGTTACCTCGGGCATCGAATAAAAAGGCCTCGCGACCATTTTCAACCCGTGACAGGTTCTGAAAAGTGCCAAACACTTCATCCAAGGCAAAATCACTGCCGGTAACCCCAAAAAACGTGTCATCAATATAAATGGGCACAATCAGGCTAGTCATCCATTTCTTCCAGATATCGTCATAATAGACTGGCGTCCACACCGGCGCTCGGGCGGTATTATTTTGCGCTGTGGCAATCGAATAAAACACATCCTTTTCAAAATCGTGATCCGACTCCACCTCCATCGCCCAATCTTTTGGCGTGATGCGGATAAACTGTTCTTTTGAGATCAAATAAAAATTAAAAAAGCTCTGAGTCACAGTGGGTGCGAGTATTTCCCACAACTTTTCAGTTAGCGGAAATAGGCGTTGATAAGACTCATCAAAACGGTCAGCGGCAATAAAAGCACCTGAGTAATCATCATCTGATCGAATAGATTTGTCCTGACGGGGTTGCAGATTGCTCTGAGGTAAAAATGTGGTCGTGGTATCTTGCAGGGCCTTGGTCACGACTTTGTTGGCGGCAACAGCCAACGCGACTTTCCGCTCTATGAGCTTCTCAAAGCGAACAGCATAACGATCACTGGTGGCCGACAGCGTGACGACCTCCTGTTCCATCAGTTTAGTTTGCTCGGAATCGAGCATAAACATAGCCGCTAACAGGCCTGCCACCAGACATATAATAAAAGTGACAAGGGACAACCGAACACTTAACGAATTAAAACCAAATTTTGATGGTATCGATATTTGATTCACACACCAGCCTTTTTCATTCCACCTAGGTGTATTTATATGTAAAATTGCCACGATAATAAAGTAAAACCGCTAATTATTTATTATTTTTGGCTTATTTATCAACAACGCCGCTATATCAGCTAAAAACCCGGATACAAATGGCGCTGTAATGCCGAGACTTTATCATTTTTGCCGTGATGGTTTAAAATAGATGAGTTTGAATTTATACTGACCACCATCAATCATCATCTTAGGGTAAACATGGCAAAACGCAGCGGTATCGATTATTTCATGAAAGGATTTGGGCTGATACAAACCAAGGGACTCAGGCGATTTGTCCTCATTCCTCTGGCCATAAACCTCGTCTTGTTCAGCGTTGCCTTTTACTGGCTATTTTTACAACTCGAAGCCATTTTTGTCATTGTTGAAGACTATGTGCCCGACTGGCTGGACTGGATCACCACCATTTTGTGGCCTTTGGCAATAATTGGCATCTTCGTCGCGTTTTCCTACATCTTCAGTGCTGTAGCCAACTGGATAGCGGCACCTTTTAATGGATTATTGGCAGAAAAAGTCGAAGCCCATTTAACTGGCCGCCAATTTGAAGACGGCGGGTTTGCAGCCATTCTCAAAGACGTGCCCCGAACCCTGACTCGTGAATGGCGTAAACTGGTGTATTACGTGCCCCGAGCCATCGGTTTTTTGCTGTTATTCATTTTCTTGCCTGTGATAGGCCAGATTTTATGGTTTTTATTCACCGCCTGGATGATGGCCATCCAATATTGTGATTATGCTTTTGACAACCACAAAATCGGCTTTACCCAAATGAAACAAGAATTGAAACAACAAAAAGGCCTATGCTACAGCTTTGGCATGATCACCACGGTTTTTTCGATGATACCGATTCTAAACCTAATGGTGATGCCAGTGGCTGTTTGTGGCGCGACGATGATGTGGGTTGAAGAGTTTAATGATTGACCGCGCAGCCGTTCACGATGTCTTGTTTATTGTCGAGCGGCGTATATTCCCGATAAAAACCCAAGCAAAACAAATATTTTACTTGTTATTAATTATGACAGCGTTATCATTTAACAATTACAACAACTTACGTTTATACTAACAACTCCTAAAGAAAAGAAGGTTTTTACCATGTACGTCGCCAAATTGCTCACTCGCCTGTACCTAATGGCGTTGGTGGTGCTCACAACGCCCAGCCAGAGCCATGCGACGGGTGCGCCGATGATCATTAACGAAGTGGCGTTTAAAAAGTTGCCCGGTCAGGCCGGTCTTGGGGTGTGGTTGCCCGAGTCCTTTAACCCGGTCAAAAGTGCGATAACCCAATTGCAACGCGATTTGCAGTCGGTGCAACAGTTAATCAAGCCACATTTTAGTCTGGTTGATGTGAGTGTGGTGTTGATGCCCCACAATCTACGGGCGAAAGCCAATTTTGTCATTCATTCGCCCACCACTTTGCATTATCACTTTAACCCGGCCCGCAAAAACCGCGACTTTAAGCAAATGGCCACCAGTGCGCTGTACCGGGCAAAGCGGCAGCAATTTGATAACAGTAATTCGGCGTTCAACCAACTGGTATCCACGGGTTTGGCGCTGCATTTTGTCGAAGCAGTGATGAAACCCAAGGTGTTGTTTCAACCCAAAGCCCGAGGTTATCAACTGGTCGCCCGCCATTTTGCACAATATCCGGGCAGTCACGAGGGCGATACGTATGCGCTTGATCATCAGTTGTTCGAACAACATTTGGCGACATTAGATGTGCCATCACACAACCCCCATCAATACGGGTAGGAGCGAGCTCCAGCTCGCGATTTTGGCCAACGGCCAAATATTTACGCCCAACCATCAAACCATTTTAAATGGCCATACCAAACCTTTAAATGGCTGCGCCATTTATCGCGAGCTGGATCGCTACATGGATGTAGCAAATTAGAGCAATGACAGGAGCAATTGCCGAGCTCGCTCCTACGACCCAAACCCCAACTTCTTCATCTTCTGCCTAATCTTGCTAGCAAATCGACTGTCCATACCATCAAAAGGATTATCAACAACCACATAAGAGGACGTTGATTTGGTCATGTCGAACAATTCACTATCGGGGTCGATACCATTTTCATCAATGCTCACCGCTTCGAAGGTTTCGACGACGCTATCTTTAAGCTCACCAATTAAGTGCTCAAAAACCTCATGGGCTTGACGGACAAACACATGGTACGGCTCGGTGCCGCCAAACATTGAGCTGGTACCGGTGGCCCCAATCAAATGTATGCCTTCTTTGATGTATTCGATTTCTGACAGATACTCTACCCATATTTTGTCGAGGCTATACAGCACCACAATGATTAACGCCTCGGTGCGTTTATCGCTGTTAATATTGCCCAGGCCTTGCCAGCGTGCGTCGACATCTTCGATGAAAGATTCAACGCCGTTTTGGTGCAGAATGTCTTCTCGCAGTTGCTGAAAACCCCGGCGTTGTTGCTCTACTAATTGACTGTATTTGTACAAGGCTTTGCGCCGCTCAAGGTTGGCCCCTTCGATGACTCTTTGTGCGTGGGCTATCTTTTTGCTAAGACCGGCATTTGAATTCAGCTCTCCCTGACCGGCCTTTATCGTACCAAATTCATCTTCACTGAAATGGTTGAATAGTTTATCGGTGAGGCTGACAAAATACTGCGACGACCCCGGGTCGCCTTGTCTTGCCGCCCTGCCCCGCAGTTGGTCGTCTATGCGTCTTGATTCAAAGCGGCTGGTGCCGATGATGTGCAGCCCGCCCACGTCTATAACACCAGACCCCAGCAATATATCGGTGCCACGTCCGGCCAAATTGGTGCAGATGGTGACAGCACCCAAAGTGCCAGCGCCTGCGATAATATGCGCTTCGTCTTCGTCATTTTTAGCGTTGAGCAATTGGCCAGTTATGCCGTTTTCAACCAACAAGGCATGAAGTCTCTCTGATTCGCGAATATTAGGGGTGCCCACCAAAATGGGCTGGCCGGTTTTATGGATGGCGGCGATTTCTTGGCAAATCGCCGCGTCTTTGGCTTTGCTGTCGGCAAATACCCGGTCGGGTTTGTCGATGCGTAGACAAGGCTTACGTGGTGGAATAACGCAGCTTTTTAACTGGTATAACTGGTGTAATTCATCGGCAGCCAACACTGCGGTGCCGGTCATGCCGCTGACTTTGTTGAACAGGCTCATCAGGTGTTGCAAGGTGATGGAGCCAAGCGTTTGACCTTCTGTTTTAACCGCAAGGCCTTCTTTGGCGTCGAGTGCCGATTGCATTCCGTCTGGCCAGCGGCGGTTTTCGGCGATGCGTCCGGTGAACTCGTCAATCAACTTTATGCCGTGGTCTTTGACAATATAATCGATGTCTGGGATTAATAACGCTTGGGCATGTAACGCCAAATTCACGCTGGTTAACAGCGGCAGGTTTTCGACGTCATAGAGGTTATCGCAGTCGAATTGTTTTTCAATTTTGTGCGTGCCGGTGTCGGTCAAATGCACATTAGAGTGGTGCTTGTCGCTGTCGTAATCAACGGTTTTAACCAAATCTCGCACCGCTTTGCTCACAGCATCTAAATGTTCGTTGGGTTGATGCACATCGCCGGAGATCACCAGCGGTATTCGCGCTTCGTCAACCAGAATCGAATCGGCTTCATCGACAATCGCCACATCAAGTGTTGATAATACGGTTTGATGTGGATAAAGACACAATTGGTCGCGTAAAAAGTCAAAACCGACTTCTCTGGCAGTGGCATAAATAATGTCGCACTGGTAGGCCTGCTTTCTTTGCTCGTTCGATATTTCAGCTTGAATAACGCCAACGGTTAAGCCGAAAAATTGATAAAGTGGCAACAAAAGGTCGCTGTCGCGTTTGGCCAAATAATCGTTGAAGGTGAGCAAGTAGACTTTTTTGCCTGCTAATGCATTGGCGATATTCGGCGCTGCTGCGGCAAGGGTTTTGCCTTCTCCGGTTTTCATGTCGGTGACGAAACCTTCATACAAAGCCAACCCCGCCAAAATTTGGCTGTCGAATGGCCTCATGCCCAGCAATCTGTGCGACACTTCGACCACAACGGCGAAGATTTTGGCTTGGGTGTCAAGTGCTGGCAGCTTTGCTTTGAGTTCTTCGATGGTCAGTGCTGTTAAGGACTCACCCAGTGCATGGATCTCGTCTAAGACTTGTTGAAAGGGTTTGAGGTTGGTTTCTATCGGCGATCTTTGCAGTTTTGCCATGATCCGTTTTAACATGCTTCCACCTTTTTAATTTTGGTCTTTTGTTTATATTGGTGGTGTTGGGGGAAATATCAAGGTTGGTAACCTCTTGGTATTTGACTTGCTTGAAATGTACTGTTAAATTCTAAGGTGCGCATATCTGATGCGCATTCTATTTTCAGGGGAATACCATGCCATCAGCATCAGCAAGTGG
This sequence comes from Algicola sp., assembly GCA_013216025.1. GTDB lineage: Bacteria > Pseudomonadota > Gammaproteobacteria > Enterobacterales > Alteromonadaceae > JABSOG01. Next base: position 6,272 of record JABSOG010000100.1, read on the forward strand.
ACCACTTAAAAAAGCAACCAATTTAAGCATCAATAAAGAATTGTTGGGTCAGGCACGTGAACTTAAAATCAATTTGTCGGCAACCCTCGAACAGGCACTTGAAAAGGAAGTGAAAAAACACAAAGAGACCCAATGGCTGGCAGACAATAAAGTCGCTTTACAAAAGTGTAATGAACTGACTGAAAAACATGGCCTTTTTGCCGACAAGCACCGGGTGTTTTAAATGGCTCAATTTGACCTGTACACCAACCCCGACAAAGAAACCAAGGCGATCTATCCATATTTCGTTGATATTCAAACCAGACTCCTTGACCCACTCCACAGCCGTGTCGTTATCCCATTAACCCCCATTGAAAACAAAGAAGATGGCTACCCGGCAAGTTTATGTCCGGTGATCAAAGTCGGTGGAGAAGAATTTGCGCTTTTAACCTACCAAATTGCCAGTGTTTCCAATCAAGTGTTAAGTCAATATGAATGTTCAATTGCCCTCAGGCGTGATGACATTGTCGCGGCAATTGACTTTTTGATCACCGGGGTTTGAAATGTCGACAGAAAAAAGTCAAGAATTGATACGCGTAGAAGAGTATTTGCAAAATGAGCAAAACAGCGAAGTCAGACATGAGTATGTCGATGGCCGCGTCTACGCCATGGGTGGCGCAAGCCCCAACCACTACCGCATTACCGGCAATATTGCCAGAGAATTCGGCAACCATTTGAAGGGGTCACCCTGCGAACCTTTCACCGCCGACATGAGTCTGAAAACACCCACCGGGCAATATCGTTACCCTGATGTACTTGTGACATGTGACATGTGACAGGGATTTTATTGACAAGGGCCTTGTCACCCAAACACCCGTCATTATTGTCGAAGTCATTTCCCGCTCAACCCGAAGAATCGATGAAAAAGCCAAACAACTGGAATACATCAACATTCCAACACTCAAAGAGTATGTGATGATAGAGCAAGATTTTGTTGATGTTCGAGTTTTACGCAAGAGTAACGATTGGCGCACCAGTCATTATTTTTTAGGTGAAACGGTGCATTTTGAATCAATTGATCTGACGTTGCCCGTTGAAGAGATTTATTACCGGGTCGACAATCAAGATATGAGCGAGCTTTTGGCGGGGAAATAAAAAAGGTGCGCATAGCGCACCCTTCTATTGATTACCTGGTAGAGGGTGCGCCATGCGCACCGCAGCAGATTTATTTGCTATGTTGTTTGTTCATGCTGTTCGGCCAAGTACAACCAAGTCTCAATCACGGTATCGGGGTTAAGCGATACGCTGTCAATCCCCTCCTCAACCAACCAAGCGGCGAAGTCTTCGTGATCTGACGGTCCCTGTCCACAAATACCCACGTATTTACCTTTGGCTTTGGCTGCTTGAATCGCCATCGACAACAGCTTTTTAATCGCAGGATTTCGTTCGTCAAACAAGTGGGCAATCAAACCTGAGTCACGGTCTAAACCCAGGGTCAACTGGGTCAAATCATTTGAGCCGATAGAGAAGCCGTCGAAGTATTCAAGAAACTCATCGGCCATCAGCGCGTTTGATGGCAATTCGCACATCATGATCACTCTAAGACCATTTTCGCCACGTTTGAGGCCTTCGGCTTCAAGCAATTCGATGACCTTGGCCGCTTCTTCCAAAGTTCTTATAAATGGGATCATAACCTCAACATTGGTCAAACCCATGTCGTTACGAACGCGTTTGATGGCTTCACATTCCATGGCGAAACAATCGCGAAAGTCTTCACTGATATAACGAGCCGCACCACGGAAACCAATCATTGGATTTTCTTCTTCGGGCTCGTACTGCTGGCCGCCGACTAGGTTGGCGTATTCGTTTGACTTGAAATCAGACATACGAACGATGACTTTTTGAGGCGAGAACGCCGCAGCCAATGTTGAAATACCTTCGGTCAATTTGGCCACGTAATATTCAATCGGGCTTTCGTAACCGGCCATCATTTCGCTGATCTCTTCTTTAAGATCATCCGACTGTTTGTCGAAGTTAATCAGCGCTTTTGGATGCACGCCAATCATGCGGTTGATAATAAATTCTAAACGGGCCAAACCAACACCTGCGTGTGGCAAGCGGGCAAAGTCAAATGCACGATCGGGGTTACCGACGTTCATCATGACTTTTATTGGCAGTTCAGGCATTTCGTCAATGCTTGATTTGAGTACGTTGAATGGCAAAATGCCTTTGTAGATGAAACCTGTGTCACCCTCGGCACACGAGACGGTCACTTCGTCGCCAGCTTTAATCACGTCTGTTGCGTTGCCACAACCAACGACTGCTGGAATACCCATTTCGCGGGCGATGATGGCAGCGTGACAAGTCCGGCCGCCACGGTTAGTGATGATGGCAGAGGCGCGCTTCATGATTGGCTCCCAGTCTGGGTCGGTCATGTCGGTAACCAACACATCACCTTCTTTGATAAGGTCCATTTCATGAATACCAGCCAAAACTTTGGCAGTACCCGCGCCAACTTTGTGACCGATTGCACGGCCTTCGATGACCACATCAGACGTGCCTTCAATCTGATAGCGTTCCATCACGTTTGAATCTTCGTTAGAACGTACAGTTTCTGGACGGGCTTGTACGATGTAGAGTTTTTCGTCTACGCCATCTTTAGCCCATTCGATGTCCATTGGACGACCATAATGTTTTTCGATGGTCACGGCCTGTCTGGCCAGCTCTTCAACTTCGGCGTCATTAATCGAGAACATGTTGCTTTGCGCTTGATCAACGTCAATCACTTCAACCTGTTTGCCGTGGTCTACGTTATCTGAGTAAATCATTTTGATGGCTTTGCTGCCGATGTTGCGGCGAACAACCGCCGGACGACCTGCAGCCAACGTGGGTTTGTGTACGTAGAATTCGTCAGGGTTAACCGCACCCTGTACAACCATTTCGCCCAAACCGTAAGATGAAGTGATAAACACCACGTCTTCAAAACCCGATTCGGTGTCGATGCTGAACATTACGCCAGAAGACGATTTGTCAGAGCGAACCATTTTTTGAATACCGGCAGACAAGGCTACACCACGATGGTCATAACCTTGATGAACGCGATACGAGATGGCACGGTCGTTAAATAATGAAGCATAAACATGTTTGATGGCGACCATAACGGCGTCGATGCCAACCACGTTAAGGAAAGTTTCTTGCTGACCAGCAAACGAGGCGTCAGGCATATCTTCGGCAGTGGCTGATGAGCGAACCGCAAATGACACATCACCTTTGTTTTCATCCTGAAGCGTTTGATAGGCCTCAAAGATGGCATCGGTTAATGTCTTCTGAAACGGTGTATCGATGATCCACTGGCGAATGGTTGCACCTGCTTCGTTCAGTTTGGCAATATCATCGACATCTAAATCGTCGAGCAACACATAGATCTTTTCGTTGATACCACTTTGCTCAAGAAACTCGTTAAACGCATGACTTGTTGTGGCAAATCCGCCGGGCACTTGCACCCCTGCATTTGACAGGTTACTGATCATCTCCCCGAGCGAGGCATTCTTGCCCCCTACGCGGTCGACATCACCCATTCCAAGACTTTGATACCACAGGACATATTCTTGCACAGCCAACTCTCCAAAAATGTATTAAACAGATAGTAAAATTACAATATATAACGGTTTGGTTGTATACTCGCCCGATACAGCCCAATTCAGATTAGACTGGATCGCTCAAGTAAAATTCAGCGCAATTTTACACGCCCGGCAGGCAAAATAACATCAATAAAACCGATTGTTTAAAACTATCATATATAGCAAGGGCAAAATAAGGAGAGAGCAAGGTGAGAACAGCATTTTATATATCAGATGGTACAGCCATCACATCCGAGGTTTTTGGACACGCTTTGTTGTCTTTGTTCCCCACCAAATTGAATCACGTCACCATCCCCTTTGTTGAAACTAAAGAGCGGGCGATGGAAGTAAAAGTAGAGATTGATGCCGCCCGCAGTGAAGACGAAGGCAGAGCCATTGTGTTTCATACCTTTGTTGACAACGACCTACGCGATATCATCGCCTCGGCTGACGCGATGGAATATGACTTTTTGAATTATTTCACCACCCCAATCGAACGAGAATTGGGCGTGGCGGCCGTGCCAAAAACCCACCGCACTCACAGTATGCACGAGAAAACCTACGACAGCCGAATTGAAGCCATGAACTACGCCCTAGCCAACGATGACGGCGGCAACATGAAAAACATGAAAGATGCCGATGTCATTCTAGTGGGCGTATCCCGATCAGGCAAAACACCCACCAGCTTGTATTTGGCACTGCAATACGGCATCAAAGCAGCTAATTATCCGTTTGTTGAAGAAGACATGGATAACTTAAAATTGCCGCCAGAAATAAAAGCGGTTAAAGAGAAAGTATTTGGCCTGACCATCACCCCACAACGCTTGTCAGCCATTCGTAACGAACGCCGGGCCAACAGCCGATATGCGTCGACTCGTCAATGCAGAATTGAGTTAAAAGAAGTTGAGATGTTGTATAAGAAGGAAAGAATACCTTACTTGGATTCTACCCATTTTTCAGTTGAGGAGATCTCGGCCAAGATTTTGGCTGAAACTGGGTTGCAGCGGCACAAGTACTAATAAATTGGGCGGCGTTGAGTTAAATTGGCTAGCCAATTTAACTCAACGCCGCCCAATTTATCAAGCCTTAGCTTCCTTCAAAGAATCGGCAATCAAGAACGCCAGTTCCATGACCTGATCAGCGTTTAAGCGTGGATCACACTGGGTTTTGTAACGGTGAACCAAATCTTCGTCACATATGTTATAAGCACCACCAGTACATTCAGTTACGTGCTGACCCGTCATCTCCAAGTGGATACCACCGGCATAACTGCCTTCGGCTTTATGTACACCAAAGAACTGCCTGATCTCACTCAAAATCGCGTCAAAGTTACGGGTTTTCAAACCGTTACTGGCAGTAACCGTATTGCCGTGCATTGGATCAGAACTCCACACCACTTTACGACCTTCTTCTTGAACCCTTCGAACCAATGCGGGTAACCTTTCACCCAAGACATCACAGCCCATACGGGTGATCAGTGTTAAACGACCCGCGTCATTATCTGGGTTGACTGCATCAATCAATTTGATCAACTCGTCAGGTTTCATGTTAGGACCAACCTTGACACCAACCGGGTTGTGAATGCCACGGAAAAACTCAATGTGGGCATTTTCAAGCTGTCTGGTCCGCTCGCCAATCCACAAAAAGTGCGCTGAACAATCATACCAGTTGCCGCTTAAGTGGTCGCGCCGAGTCAATGCTTCTTCAAAGTTCAACAATAAAGCCTCGTGCGAAGTAAACAGCGACGTTTCTTTGATTGACGGTACTGTTTGCGGATTGATGCCGATGACCGACATAAAGGTCAACGCTTCTTCGATTTTGTGGGCCATTTCCTGATAACGCTCTTTAAGCGGATTAGACGCAACAAAACTCATATTCCAGCGATTTACCTGATGCAAATCAGCCAAGCCGCCCTGAGCAAAAGCACGAACCAAGTTCAAAGAAGCCGCCGCACGGTAATACGCTTTAACCAAACGCTCAGGATCGGGCTTTCTGCCCTCGGGCGTAAATTCGTTAGAGTTAACAATGTCACCACGGTAGCTGGGCAAGGTGACGCCATCGCGAGTTTCAAAATCTGATGAACGTGGTTTGGCATATTGACCGGCCATACGCGCTACTTTTACGATGGGGCAAGAGCCGCCATAGGTCAACACTACAGCCATTTGCAGCAGTACTTTAAAGGTATCGCGGATCATTGGTGCATTAAAATCTGCAAATGATTCGGCACAATCACCGCCTTGCAGCAAAAAACCTTTACCATTACACACATCCGCCAGTTTAGAGCGAAGATCACGAGTCTCTTCGGCAAACACCAAAGGCGGATAGGTTTTTAGTTGCTCTTCAACACTGGCCAATTTGTCCAGATCGTCATAGGTGGGTTGTTGCACGATAGGAAATTCGCGCCAGCTGTCAGGAAGCCATATACTCATTGTTGTTATCCGCCGGGTTATCGTCCCCCAAATTCTATCCTTGTGAAGAATCAGGAAACCACTACATTGCATGACGCCACATCCGTGTCGCGCACTGCCATTAAAAATGATTAATATTGTGTAAAAATAAGCGCTGGCACAGACAAATGCAACGATTATTTGACAAAGGCTCAAACTAATCGCAAAACGGTTAAATTCAAGACTTTAAACCAATTCAGCTGCAACAGACAAACCGCTAATTGCAACGTTTTGAGCGCGCACTTCAACGGATTTGTTGCAACAAGCAACTAATCAATTAAAAGCCTTTCTTACGATAAGAATACGGTAAGAAAGGACAGTTAATATTTGCTTAAAACAGTGATCTGATCAATTCTAGACATAATCAAACAATTAAGCTTTAAATTCGATTTTCTAATGACAGAACAAAAAACCAAAGTACCAGGACAATTTTTCCAGTGGTTCGACAGCCTTAAACAAGGGTACGAGAACAGCATCCATAAATTGTTCAACCGAGTCGAACAAGTCAACGAAGACCATAAACAGCAACTCAAAACTGTCTATCAGGGACAGATTGATGGTCTGAAAAAGTCCTATCAAGATCACCTGCATTCACTAAAAGACAACCATCAGGCCCAAACCGACCAATCCGGCAGTCAAATCCGCCAACTAGAAAAAGACGCCCAGTTTTATCAAGATCAAATCAAACGTCAAAATCAAACGATTGATAAACTCAATGACCGCTATGATGCGGTAATTTTTGCGCTGATGGACAACATGGACCGCCAGTCACTCGAAAATATGATCAAAGATATTTCGCCCGCCGACAAAGAAAAACTATCATTTCATTTGGATAATACCAGCGAAGAAGACGCACCGGCCTTACCGCAACAAAGAGCGCAACAAACAGGGCAACAAGAAGCGCAGCAAGCGGCACCTCAACAAGCACAAAAAAGCACAGAACCAGCGCCTGAACCCACACCTGAACATCAGGCACAAACCGCCGCAGAAATTGACAAACAGATAACCCAAGCATTGCAACAGGCATTTGATGCCCGTCAGGCACAACAATTTGAACTGGCCTACGAACTGTTTTTAACCGCCGCCCGCGCTGGTGATGGTAAAGCCATGGGCGCCATTGGCAGAGCTTACTTTGTTGGTGAAGGGGTAAAACTCGACAAAGCGACCGGTCTTGCGTGGTTGATGCGTGCCGCTGAGCATCAGTTTGAACCCGCTCGCAGTAAAGTTAAAAGTGCCCAGAGCAAATCACCAGAACTGTATCAGGCAGCCAAAGACATAGCCGAGACATTAGTTAACATTTAATTGCAAATTAATTCTATAAAGCTTTACAATGTTGTCGTTATTTTATACATGCTCGGTAGTTTTTACGCTACAATATCAGAAATACCCAATGGGATAATAGAATTTTATGGAACATAGTGACCACGCAATTAAATCCATCCTGATTGTCGATGACGCCAAAGAAATCCGCGATTATCTAAGCCAACTCCTTAGCGCCTTCGGATTTTGCTCCATCGACACCGCCGCAGACGGCAAAGAAGCCTACCAACAGTTAGAACAAAACGATTACGACATCATTTTTTTAGACATCGAATTGCCCGACTTAAACGGTAAAGAAATGCTCGACCGCATCTCGTTTGAATATCCCGACACGCAAGTGGTGATGTGCTCCGGTCACAATACCCTAGAAAACGTCAAGCAAACCTGGGAAATGGGTGCCAAAGGGTTTGTCTCGAAACCTTTTAATGAGCACAAAGTTGCGGCCATCCTCAAGCGGCTTGATCGGATTTAATCACCGCAAAAAATGGACATTTGCCCAATCTCCGACCACTATTGTTAAATATCTGATTTTACAACGTAAGTAGCGGTATTCATGGTATTCGACTCAGTAAACCGAGCGCTTGAGCAAATCAACCACATCATTTTGGGCAAAGAAAAAGAAACCAAGCTAGCACTGTGTTGTTTGCTGGCTAGAGGGCATTTACTGATTGAAGACTTGCCGGGCATGGGTAAAACCACCCTGTCTCACGCACTGGCTTCGACTCTGGGTCTTTCTTACAGCCGCATTCAATTTACCAGTGATTTATTGCCCGCCGACATCACCGGCATTTCAATTTTCAACCAACAAGCTCACGATTTTACCTTTCACGCCGGCCCCATATTCAACCAAGTGGTGTTGGCCGACGAAATTAACCGAGCCAGTCCCAAAACCCAAAGCGCGCTGCTTGAAGCCATGGAAGAAAAACAAGTCAGCGTTGATGGCAACACCCACAAATTGCCGAGTCCATTTTTTGTGATCGCCACCCAAAATCCATTACATCAATCGGGCACCTTTCCACTGCCTGAATCGCAACTCGACCGGTTTTTGATGCGCATTACACTGGGGTTTCCACCAGTCGAAGCCGAACGCAAAATGCTGACCCAGCAATACGAGCAAGAAAAATCTAAAGTAATAGAAATCATCAACCATGACTTGTTAGTTGAGATACAACAAGCAGTCGACAAGGTCACCGCCAAAGAGCAAGTGATTGAGTATATTTTGCGTTTGGTCACCCTCACTCGGGTGTCAGAAGATTTTCCCATCCCGTTATCACCCAGAGCCACCATGGCACTGTTAAAAGCGTCAAAAGCCTGGGCAATTATCGATGGTCGCGATTTTGTCACTCACGAAGATGTACAAACCGTGCTGCCATCGGTGGTTGAGCACCGATTAAGACCCGAAACCCGTTATCGTGATGTCAATCAATACTCCACACAACTTATTGAATCGGTAAATGTGTTGCAATGAGCGAGAAATCTGCCAACTTCCACCCCTTCAAACGTTCTTGGCAGTTTTGGCTTAATAGAAGACTGCCGCCGCAAAAAGAACGCACCCTCGGCCAACGTTCAATTTTCATCTTCCCCAGTCGCTTTGGTTTGGCTTACCTGTTTGTTTGCTTATTTTTATATATTCTGGGCACCAACTACCAAAACAATCTGATCTTGCTGATGTCATTCACCTTGATTGGTTTTTTCATCACCTCGATTCTATTTAGCTATGCCAATCTGTCCGGGTTAACCATCAAAAGCAGCCAGACCAGCCCCGTATATGTGCAAGATACCGCGCAGATCCCACTGTATTTAAGTAACTGCCTGGACCGCAACACCTTAACCTTCTCATTTGGCAAACAAACCCAAACCACCTTGGACTTAGCCTCAGAGCGCGACAAAGTGCTGGTGCCCTTCAAACCCGATAAACGCGGCATGGTTAATCCCGGACGAGTCACCCTTAAAAGTTACTTTCCGTTGGGGTTATTCAGATGCTGGACCCATCTTGATCTTGATATTGCCGTCTTGGTTTATCCCCAACCGGTAGAATCAAATGTGCCGCTATTGCATTTAGATGATACCAGCGACACCCCGAGAGGCAAAGCCGAAGAAATGGACGATTTTATTGGCATTCGCGACCACATTCCCGGCGAATCGTTAGGCCGTATATCGTGGAAACATGTGGCCCGTAACCAACAAAAACTGGTCAGCAAAGAATTTGCCGACAGCGAATTCGACCCCAGCTGGATATCACTCAACCAAATTCAGGGTAACGACCTTGAGCGCAAACTGTCTCGACT